>NZ_FMDK01000504.1 GCF_900091995.1 Streptomyces sp. MnatMP-M17 | reverse complement strand
CACGGCCGCCACGCTCGCCGCCACGGCCACCGCGGCCGGCGGGACGGTCGTTGCCGCCGCCACGGGCCGGACGGTTGCCGGCGCGGGCCGCGGCGTTCTCGGCACGCACCTCGGCGATGTTCTTGACGTCGCCCTTGTAGATCCAGACCTTCACACCGATACGGCCGAAGGTGGTCTTGGCCTCGAAGAAGCCGTAGTCGACGTTCGCACGGAGCGTGTGCAGGGGCACACGGCCCTCGCGGTAGAACTCCGAGCGGGACATCTCGGCGCCGCCGAGACGGCCACCGCACTGGATCTTGATGCCCTTGGCGCCGGCCTTCATCGTCGACTGCATGCTCTTACGCATGGCACGACGGAAGGAGACACGCGAGGAGAGCTGCTCGGCCACGGCCTGGGCCACGAGCTGAGCGTCCACCTCGGGGTTCTTGACCTCAAGGATGTTGAGCTGGACCTGCTTGCCGGTCAGCTTCTCCAGCTCGCCGCGGATACGGTCGGCCTCGGCGCCGCGGCGGCCGATGACGATGCCCGGACGAGCGGTGTGGATGTCCACACGGACGCGGTCGCGGGTGCGCTCGATCTCGACCTTCGAGATACCGGCCCGCTCCATGCCCTTCGTCATCATGCGACGAATGGCGACGTCTTCCTTGACGTAGTCCTTGTACAGCTTGTCGGCGTACCAACGGGACTTGAAGTCCGTGGTGATACCGAGCCGGAACCCATGCGGGTTAACCTTCTGGCCCATTACCGGGTTCCTTCCTTGCTGCTGACGACCACGGTGATGTGGCTGGTCCGCTTACGGATCCGGTAGGCACGGCCCTGGGCACGCGGACGGAACCGCTTCAGGGTCGGACCTTCGTCCACGTACGCCTCGCTGATGACCAGCGAAGAGGCGTCGGTGTGGTCGTAGTTGTGCGCGGCGTTGGCAATGGCGCTGTCCAGCACCTTGCCGACCGGCACGCTCGCGGCCTGCGGGGCGAAACGCAGGACCGCCTGAGCCTCCGTGGCATCCATGCCACGGATGAGGTCCACCACTCGGCGGGCCTTCATGGGCGTGACGCGGATGTACCGCGCCTGGGCCCTGGCTTCCATGGTTGTCCCTTCGGTGTAAGTCATAGTCGTTCCACCCCGCGTTAGCGGCGCTTCGACTTCCGGTCGTCCTTGACGTGGCCGCGGAAGGTGCGAGTCGGCGAGAACTCACCGAGCTTGTGGCCGACCATGGACTCGGTGACGAACACCGGGACATGAATCTTGCCGTTGTGCACCGCGATCGTGTGGCCCAGCATGGCCGGGACGATCATCGAGCGACGGGACCAGGTCTTGATGACGTTCTTGGTGCCTGCTTCGTTCTGGACATCCACCTTCTTGATCAGGTGGTCGTCGACGAAGGGCCCCTTCTTGAGACTGCGCGGCATCTGAAAACCCGCTCCTAGCGCTTCTTGTTCGTCTTGCGGCGGCGGACGATGTACTTGTTGCTCGCCTTCTTGGGAGAACGAGTACGACCCTCCTTCTGACCCCACGGGCTGACCGGGTGGCGACCACCGGAGGTCTTGCCCTCACCACCACCGTGCGGGTGGTCGACCGGGTTCATGGCCACACCGCGGACGGTCGGGCGGACGCCCTTCCAGCGCATACGGCCGGCCTTGCCCCAGTTGATGTTCGACTGCTCGGCGTTGCCGACCTCGCCGATGGTGGCGCGGCAGCGGACGTCGACCAGCCGGATCTCACCGGACGGCATACGCAGGTGGGCCATGGAGCCCTCCTTCGCCAGCAGCTGCACGGAGGCACCCGCGGAGCGGGCGAACTTCGCGCCGCCGCCGGGCCGCAGCTCGATGGCGTGGATGGTCGTACCGACCGGGATGTTGCGCAGCGCCAGGTTGTTGCCGGGCTTGATGTCGGCGGCCGGGCCGTTCTCGACACGGGCGCCCTGCGCCAGGCCGCGCGGCGCGATGATGTAGCGCTTCTCGCCGTCGGCGTAGTGCAGCAGCGCGATGCGCGCGGTGCGGTTGGGGTCGTACTCGATGTGCGCGACCTTGGCGGGCACGCCGTCCTTGTCGTGCCGACGGAAGTCGATCACACGGTAGGCGCGCTTGTGGCCACCGCCCTGGTGGCGGACGGTCACACGACCGGCGTTGTTACGGCCGCCCTTGCTGTGCAGCGGGCGGACCAGCGACTTCTCCGGCGTGGACCGCGTGATCTCGACAAAGTCGGCGACGCTGGAGCCACGACGGCCCGGGGTCGTCGGCTTGTACTTGCGGATACCCATTTCTCAGTCCTCGGAAGATTCCGGACTTCTGAACGATCCAGCCTCCGTCAGGAGGCCGGGCCGCCGAAGATGTCGATACGGTCGCCCTCAGCGAGGGTCACGATGGCGCGCTTGGTGTTGGCTCGCTTGCCGAAACCGGTGCGGGTGCGCTTGCGCTTGCCCTGGCGGTTGATCGTGTTGACCCCGGCGACCTTGACCGAGAAGACCGCTTCCACGGCCTGCTTGATCTGGGTCTTGTTGGCGTGGGGCGCGACGATGAACGTGTACTTGTTCTCGTCGAGCAGCGCGTAGCTCTTCTCGGAGACCACGGGCTTGACGAGGATGTCGCGCGGGTCCGTGTAGGTCTTGCTGGTGACCTCGGCCATCAGGCTTCGCTCCCTTCGGTGTCGTCGGCGCCTGCGGCGTCGGTGGCCTTGGAGGGGCCGGACACGAAGGACTCGAAGGCGGCCTGGGTGAAGACCACGTCGTCGGAGACGAGCACGTCGTACGTGTTCAGCTGGCCCGGCGCCAGGATGTGGACCTGGGGCAGGTTGCGGGCGGACAGCCACGCGGCCTCGTCGGCGCGCTCGACGACCAGGAGCAGGTTCTTGCGCTCCGAGATCTTGCCGAACAGCGTCTTGGCGGCCTTCGTGGACACATCGCCGTCGACCACGCCGGAGACGACGTGGATACGGGAGTGACGGGCCCGGTCGGTGAGGGCACCGCGCAGGGCGGCGGCCTTCATCTTCTTCGGGGTCCGCTGCGAGTAGTCACGCGGCTGGGGGCCGTGAACGACGCCACCGCCGGCGAACTGCGGAGCACGGGTCGAACCCTGACGGGCGCGGCCGGTGCCCTTCTGGCGGTACGGCTTCTTGCCACCGCCGCGGACTTCGCCGCGGGTCTTGGTCTTGTGCGTGCCCTGTCGGGCAGCGGCCAGCTGGGCGACGACGACCTGGTGGATCAGCGGAATGCTGACCTTGGCGTCGAAGATCTCCGCGGGGAGCTCGACGGTCCCGGCCTTCTCGCCCGCCGGCGAAAGGATGTCAATGGTGCTCATGGATTACCTCAAGCCCCCTTGGCCGCGGTACGGACCAGGACGAGGCCGCCGTTCGGACCAGGAACCGCACCCTTGATCAGGATCAGGCCCTTTTCCGCGTCAACGGCGTGAACGGTCAGGTTCTGGGTGGTCACGCGCTCGTTGCCCATACGGCCGGCCATCCGCATGCCCTTGAACACACGGCCCGGGGTGGCGCAGCCACCGATGGAACCGGGAGAGCGGTGCTTGCGCTGGGTGCCGTGACCGGCGCCGAGGCCCTTGAAGTTGTGACGCTTCATGACACCGGCGAAGCCCTTGCCCTTGCTCTTGCCCGTGACGTCGACCTTGACGCCGGACTCGAACACGGCGGCGGTGACCTCCTGGCCGAGCGTGTACTCGCCGGCGTCGGAGGTACGCAGCTCCACCAGGTGGCGGCGCGGGGTCACGTCGGCCTTGGCGAAGTGGCCCTTGAGGGGCTTGTTCACCTTGCGCGGGTCGATCTCGCCGAAGGCGATCTGGACCGACTCGTAGCCGTCGGAGTCATTCGTACGGACCTGGGTAACGACACAGGGCCCGGCCTTGACGACGGTCACCGGGACGACACGGTTGTTCTCGTCCCAGACCTGGGTCATGCCGAGCTTCTCGCCCAGGACACCCTTGATCTGCTTTGCCATCTCTTCCGCGCCTCTCAGAGCTTGATCTCGATGTCGACGCCGGCCGGAAGGTCCAGGCGCATCAACGAGTCAACGGTCTTGGGCGTCGGGTCGAGGATGTCGATCAGGCGCTTGTGCGTGCGCATCTCGAAGTGCTCGCGCGAGTCCTTGTACTTGTGCGGCGACTTGATGACGCAGTACACGTTCTTCTCAGTGGGCAGCGGCACCGGGCCCGCGACCGACGCACCAGTACGCGTCACCGTCTCGACGATCTTCTTCGCCGATGAGTCGATGACCTCGTGGTCGTAGGCCTTGAGCCGGATGCGGATCTTCTGTCCCGCCATGGCTGCTTCGTAGTCCTGTCTCTCGTAACGCTCTGGAACCTGGTGACCTCGCGCTCTGCTCCGACCCACGCGGTCGGGCGTGTCGCATCCCCTCTGTTCAAAACTCCCGAAGGATTTCCCAGCCGAGGGGGTGCGGCCCAAGTCCGCGAGCCGGTCGCAGGCCGCTATATCAAGCATTGGCCACCGGGCGCCTGGCCGGAGCCCCGCTGACACTTCCCGGAAGATTCCCGTACGTCCGTCCCAGCGCTGCCCATAAGGCAGTTGGGACGACGAGTACTGTGGGACTCGCTTCCGGTCCTCCCGGCGGGAGGCGCGCAGCATCGGCACTCAACCGAGCAACCTGGCTAGTGTGCCACAGCGGCCTCACGCCTGGCCAATCGGGCCGGAAAGGGTACCCCACGGGCTGATCGGCGAATCCTCCGCGCCAATCATCCGCCTTCTCAGGGGGGCTCGGCCCTCTCAGGGCAGCTCGGCCCACGTCCCCATCGTGGCTTCCAGGGTCCAGATACGGACCTCCGCCTGCGCGCGGGAGGCGTAAAGGTCACGTTCGACCACAATGCTCAGATCGCCCGTCCCGAGCTGCCGCCGGACGGCGTGCTCGGCCAGATCCATCCCTGTGCTGACACCGTCGCACAGAGACACCAGGAAGGACCCGTCCCAGGTGCGCTCGTGCAGCACCCACGGGGCTTCACCGACCGCGGTCCTGCGCAGCAGCCCCATGAACTTACCCGCGCACCGGCGGCGGGCCGAGCCGTCGGCGATCTGGAAGACGTGATTGCCGGTCTCCACGACGGTCGCCGTAGGCAGGACGAACCGGACGCCTTCCTTCAGCCTGGCGTCCATCTCGGCCAGGATCTCGGTGCGGTGATCATTCCTGAAGGGAATGTCAAGGATCTCCACGAAGACCGAGGTGTCGAGGAAATCGACGACGGGGAGCCGGAGTCCCGGCCGACGTTGCTTGCTCACAGGCTCCTCAAGAAGTCCTCAACGCTGGTCACTTCGGCGTCTCGTGGGCGTACGGCGTCCGGCAGCCGCCCCTTGGTCACGGCATCGCCCAGATCACCGGCCGCGAGGAGTTCCACGTACCCGGGAAGATCGGTGAGACGCGTCAGACGGCTCTCGCCCGAGTCCGGGTCGCGGGTGCAGACCAGAACTCCGGAGTGGTCCTCCGCGGTGAGCGCGTTGAGCAGCGCCGGACTGTGGGTGGTGAAGAGGACCTCGATCCGCCCTCGCCGCGACTCCTCCCTCATGAGCCGCAGCACCCGGGCGGCCTGGGTGGGATAGAGCCCGTTCTCGATCTCCTCGATCACCAGAAGCCGCTCGGGCCAGGTGAGATCCGTGGCGCTGCTCGGTTCGGACACATCGAGCATCGCCGTACCGAAGGCGAGGAAGCGGAGCATCCCGTCGCTGAGGAGCCGAGCGGGGATCTCGTGCACGGCGCCATGGAACCCGGATTCGTGGAGCACGAGCTGTACGTCCCCGAGGGAGGTGACGACCGTGTCCACATCGACCACCGGGTACTCCGGCATCCCGCTGATCAGCTTCTTCAGCCGGCCGAACGCCCGTGGGTCGTGGCGCCTCAGCTCAGCCACCACCGCGCTGAGATTGTCCGCGCTGCGACGCAGTTCGGTGTCACGCTCGGGGACGTACCGGCGCATGAGGTGCGGGACCGGGTCCAGGAGGAAGACCTCCTTGAGCGCGGCCAGCACATGGCGGGCGGCCTCCCGCACCAGATGACCGGCTCTTGTCTCCGGTAGCAGCAGCGGGGCCAGGGAACAGGCGAGCCGGTCCCGGCTCAGCATGCCGCCCTCCTCAAGCTCCTTCCGGCCATTGAAGTACCGCAGCGTGAACAGGTCCTCATGCGGTCTGTACGGTCGCGTCGCCAACAGGACACGGCCGGACGGCAACCTCCTGTTGCCATACAGGGCCCCCTCCACGGCTACCAGCCGCTCACGGAGGATGCGGACGGCGGGCCGCACCTCGATCTCGACATCGAAGTCGTACACCGCCTCCCCGACCCGCACCCGGCAGCCGATGGCGAAAGTGTCACGCCCCAGAGGAGCGCACCCCTCGGCGCCGCCGCGGATCGGTTCCTCCCCGCCGTGCCGAGGCCCGTCGAGCGCGTCCCGTACCGGCTCGCCGAGCGCCAGCCGGGAGAGGACCGTCAGAGCGTCCAGCGCGTTCGACTTGCCACTGCCGTTACGGCCGATCAGAAGGGTGAGCGCCTGGAGCGGCAAGCGCTGGTCGGTGAAGCTCTTGAAGGAGGTCAGGCGCACCTCCTCCAGGCGGGGTGTCTGCACCGGGCACCTCTCTTGATCGTCCGGTTAGTCCGGGCCGGGGCACCACGGAACCGCTTCTCAGCTAACAGCACGCACCCAGGACGGTCCAGCGGACTCGGGCGGGATGTCCGCCCTGTCCGCGCCGCCCGCGGGCGGCTCAGCGCTCGCGGGTGTACGAGACGAAGTCGGCCCAGGCGGTCGCGGCAAACCCGAGGCGAGGGCCGTGGGTGTGCTTCGAGTCGCGGACGAGGACAGCGGCCGGGGTGGCGGCGACCTCGACGCACTCCGGGCCGTCGTTGCTGCTGTAGCTGCTCTTGATCCACTCCAGCGCGGAACCGCCGGGGGCGGAGGGCTTGTGGGTCATGTCTCTCCCAGCACTTTCTCGATGAAGGCCAGCGACTCCCGTGGAGTCAGAGCCTGGGACCGGATGATTCCATACCGCAGCTCGATGATCCGGAGATCCTTCGGGTTCGAGATCAGGCGGCTGGCCAACTGGCCCTCCCAATGCGCCACTGCAGAACCGTCGTCGAGTTTCAGGAGCTGAAGCTGGCCTCCCATCCCGGCATGGTCTTCGCGGTGCGTAGGCATCACCTGGATCTCAACGTGCCGCAACTGCCCTACCTCCAGTAGGTGTTCGAGCTGTCGACGCAACACCATTGTGCCTCCGATGGGCCGCCGCAGGGTCACCTCTTCTTGGACGAACGTCAGCGTTGGCAAGGGCTGACGCTCGAAGATCTCATGCCGTGCCATCCGGGCCGCGACCTGTCGGGCGACTTCGTCCCGGGAGTAGGCAGGGCGCCGCATCTCGAACAGCGCCTGCGTGTACTCCTCCGTCTGCAACAGCCCGTGCATGTTGTGGTTGCCGTACGCGCCCAGCTCGACGGCTTCCGCCTCCAGCTTGGCCAGATCCCGGACCTTCTTCGGATACCTCGCCTCCGCCACGTCCTTCTTCATCGCCGCGATCTTGCCGCCTGCCCCCAGAACCTCGTCCGCACGGTCCAGGAACTCCGGCCTGGGGATGCGCTTTCTGGCCTCCAGCTTGTAGATGTGGTTCTCGCCGTATCCGACCGCCGTGCCGAACTCCGTCTGCGTCAAACCCGCCGCTTCGCGCCAGAGCTTGATCTGACGGGCGACCGCCGCGATCACCGCACCGGAGTCGTCCCCGGAGTCGGGTTCCCAGTCGGGCTCGTCCGCGCCGTCCGTGGTGTAGTCCGTGCTGCCGCTGTCGATACTCACTGTGGGCCCTCCGACTCGCTTGTCGTCGTTCTACGGCACCGACGCGCACGAGAGGTCACGGTGTACAGGCCGGACAAGTTCCGCCAGACCTCGCGCCCCGACCGGACGGTCACCGTCCGTACGGGCGTCGTCACTTTTCAGCCTACGCACACTCGGCCACGCTGTGTGATGTGAATCTCGAAAATAGTGATCGCAATCCGTCGGCCCAACCAACGCTTCCCGCACGGAAGTTCTGTGTCCGCCTGTCCTCCACTCGCCGAGGCGCCCGGCTCGCGCGGCTGCTCACGGTGGAGCAACTGCGCTCGTGGGAGGTGCCCGCCGAGACGGCGGCGCTCGTCGTGGCCGAGCTGGCGTCGAACGCCGCGCTGCATGGGAGCGCGCCCGGAAGGGACTTCAGGCTCACTCTCACGCTCACGACGGCGGACACGCTCCGTATCGAGGTGACGGACACCCGCCCTGGACACGTACCGACCGTACGAACGGGCGCCCCACCGGACACCGAACGTGGGCGCGGCCTGCTCCTGATCGACGCACTGGCGGACCGCTGGGGCATCACGCCGGGACCGGGTGCCTGCAAGACGGTCTGGGCCGAACTGGGAACGGGAGCCTGTGGGTGATGGAGATGGAACCGACGACCGACAGGGCACTTTGGGGCGCGGTGTCGATCGCGGTGAGCATGGTCGTGCTGGCGGTGGGCGTGCTGTACGCGTGGATGTCGCCGTCGGACGAGCCGGAGGGGCTCGTGACGGTGGCGGATGCGAATGCGGAGGAAGGGCACTCGTACACGTACACCTGCCATTGCCACCGCGATCCTGTGCGAGTGACGATCCGGGCGTGGGAGATCCCGCGTGGACATCGGTGACGGGATCAGCGGCGGGCAGCGCGGGTTTCGTCGTCGGCTTGAGGGCTGGTGGGTGGAGTACGCGGCAGTGGGGTGGGGTGGTGGCGCGCCGGCTCGGCGTCTGACCGCCGGTGGGTGGTTGAGGTT
>NZ_FMDK01000503.1 GCF_900091995.1 Streptomyces sp. MnatMP-M17 | reverse complement strand
GCGGAGCAGCGCGGCGAGCCCGCCCGCGTGCGCCCGGTCGGGCGCGAGGAGGACCGCCGTGACACCGGCGCCTCTGCGGGCGAGACGGGCCGCGGCGTACAGGGCGTCACCGCCGTTGTCCCCGCTGCCTGCCAGTACGACGACCCGCGCTCCGTACACCCTGCCCAGCAGATCTCGCAGCAGGCCGGCGCAGGCGACGGCGAGGCCGTTGGCGGCGCGCTGCATGAGCACGCCCTCGGGCAGCCGCGCCATCAGCTCCCGTTCGGCGTTTCTGACGGTCTCCACGCTGTAAGCGATACGCATACGGTCAACCCTCCGCGATCACCACGGCCGACGCCACTCCCGCATCGTGGCTGAGCGAGACATGCCAGCTCTTCACGCCCAACTCGGCGGCGCGTGCCGCGACCGTACCGAGCACCCGCAGCCGCGGCTGCCCGCTGTCCTCCACGCACACCTCGGCGTCGGTCCAGCGCAGTCCGCCGGGCGCGCCCAGGGCTTTGGCCACGGCTTCCTTGGCGGCGAACCGTGCCGCCAAGGAAGCCATACCGCGCCGCTCACCGCTCGGGAGGTACAACTCCCGCTCGCAGAAAAGACGTTCGGTCAGTTTCGGAGTCCGCGACAGCGACTCCGCGAACCGGTCGATCTCCGCCACATCGATCCCCACCCCGATAATCACGTGGAGCCGCTCCCTACTTCTCTTTCAAGTTCTGACCCGCGGTTCTGGCCGCTCGGCCTACTCCACCGTGACGGACTTCGCCAGATTCCTCGGCTGGTCGACCTCGTTGCCGCGCGCCGTCGCCAGCTCGCACGCGAACACCTGCAACGGCACCGTAGCGACCAGCGGCTGAAGGAGCGTCGGCGTCGCCGGGATCCGGATGAGATGGTCCGCGTACGGCACCACCGCCTCGTCGCCCTCCTCCGCGATCACGATCGTCCGCGCGCCTCTGGCCCTGATCTCCTGGATGTTCGACACGATCTTGTCGTGCAGCACCGAGCGCCCGCGTGGCGACGGTACGACGACCACCACCGGCAGATCCTCCTCGATGAGCGCGATCGGGCCGTGCTTCAGCTCACCGGCCGCGAATCCCTCGGCGTGCATGTACGCCAGTTCCTTGAGCTTGAGCGCGCCCTCCAGGGCGACCGGATAACCGACGTGCCGGCCCAGGAACAGCACCGTCCGCTTGTCCGCGAGCGAGCGCGCCAGCGCCCGTACCGGCTCCATCGTCTCCAGTACGCGCTCCACCTCGCCCGCGATCTGCGACAGGTCCTTGATGACGGCCCGGATCTCGTCGCCCCACTTCGTACCGCGCCGCTGGCCCAGATAGAGCGCCACCAGATAGCAGGCAACGAGCTGGGTGAGGAACGCCTTGGTCGAGGCGACGGCGACCTCGGGGCCCGCGTGGGTGTAGAGGACCGCGTCCGACTCCCTCGGGATGGTGGAACCGTTCGTATTGCAGATCGCCAGAACCTTCGCGCCCTGCTCGCGGGCGTGGCGCAGGGCCATCAGCGTGTCCATGGTCTCGCCGGACTGGGAGATGGCGATCACCAGGGTGCGCCGGTCCAGGATGGGATCGCGGTAGCGGAACTCGCTGGCCAGCTCCACCTCGCAGGGCATCCTGGTCCAGTGCTCGATGGCGTACTTGGCGATCAGCCCGGCGTGGAAGGCCGTACCGCACGCCACGATGACGACCTTGTCGGCCTCGCGCAGCACCTCCTGCGGGATACGCACTTCGTCTATGGTCAGCGCGCCCTGGGCGTCGATCCGGCCGAGGAGCGTGTCGGCGACGGCCTTGGGCTGCTCGGCGATCTCCTTGAGCATGAAGTAGTCGTAACCGCCCTTCTCGGCGGCCGACGCGTCCCAGTCCACGTGGTACGAGCGGACCTCGGCCGGATCGCCCGCGAAGTCCGTCACCGTCACACCGTCGCGGCGCAGCTCCACGACCTGGTCCTGGCCCAGCTCGATCGCGGAGCGCGTATGGGCGATGAACGCGGCGACGTCCGAGGCGAGGAACGACTCGCCCTGCCCGACGCCGACCACCAGCGGCGAGTTACGGCGTGCCCCGACCACCACGTCCGGCTCGTCCGCGTGCACGGCGACCAGGGTGAAGGCGCCTTCCAGCCGCCGGCACACCTGGCGCATCGACTCGGCGAGATCGCCGCAGGAGGAGAAGGCCTCGGCGAGGAGATGTGAGACGACCTCGGTGTCGGTCTCCGACCCGAGATCGTGACCGCGGCCGGCCAGCTCGGCCCTGAGGGCGGCGAAGTTCTCGATGATCCCGTTGTGGACGACGGCGACGCGCCCGGCGTTGTCGAGATGGGGATGGGCGTTGGCATCGGTCGGCCCGCCGTGCGTGGCCCACCGGGTGTGCCCGATGCCGGTGAGTCCGGCCGGCAGCGGCCGTTCCACCAGCTCCTTCTCCAGATTGACGAGCTTGCCCGCCTTCTTCGCGGCGGCCAGCCCTCCATCGGCGAGCACGGCGACTCCGGCCGAGTCGTACCCGCGGTATTCGAGCCGCTTGAGGCCCGCGATGACCACATCAAGCGCCGACTGTCCGCCGACGTAACCCACGATTCCGCACATGCCGGCAGCCTACGGCGCCGCCCTCCGCCCCTCCCGTAACCGCGAAGCCCCCACCCCGCTCCCACCCTCCGAGTACCTCATCCGGCCCCAGCACCCGGCCCAGCCGCCGGGCCCCGGCATCCGGCCGCCGCCCCGTACGTGACTGAGCACACCCTCCGCGAGTGGCGGTGAGAGCCGACAATGGGGCGTGATCAATTCGTTGCCACGAAGTGTCCTCCGTCGGGGGGAGCATGGGCCGACTCCGTATGTGGATCTGAGCCGGGACGAGTGGAGCGCGTTGCGGGAGAAGACGCCGTTGCCGCTGAGTGCCGAGGAGGTGGAGCGGTTGCGGGGGCTGGGGGATGTCATCGATCTCGACGAGGTGCGGGACGTCTATCTGCCGTTGTCGCGGCTGCTGAATCTCTATGTCCAGGCCACGGCCGGGCTGCGCGGTGCGCTGAACACGTTTCTCGGGGACGCGGGCAACGGGCACGGCGCGCAGCTCGGTACGCCGTTCGTCATAGGAGTCGCCGGGAGTGTGGCGGTCGGGAAGTCGACCGTGGCCCGGCTGTTGCAGGCGCTGCTCGCGCGGTGGCCCGAGCATCCTCGGGTCGAGCGCGTCACCACCGACGGCTTTCTGTGGCCGATGGCGGAGCTGAAGGCGCGCGGGCTGATGTCGAGGAAGGGCTTCCCCGAGTCGTACGACCGGCGGGCCCTGACCCGGTTCGTCGCCGACATCAAGGCCGGCAAGGACGAGGTCACCGCGCCCGTCTACTCGCATCTCATCTACGACATCGTGCCGGGCGAGCTGCTCACCGTACGGCGCCCCGACATCCTGATCGTCGAAGGGCTCAATGTCCTTCAGCCCGCGCTGCCCGGCAAGGACGGCAGAACGCGGGTCGGGCTCGCGGACTACTTCGACTTCAGTGTGTACGTGGACGCCCGCGCCGAGGACATCGAGAACTGGTATCTGAACCGGTTCCGCAAGCTCCGCGAGACGGCGTTCCAGAACCCGGCCTCGTACTTCACGAAGTACACCCAGGTCTCCGAGGACGAGGCCCTGGAGTACGCCCGTACGATGTGGCGGACCATCAACCGGCCCAATCTGCTGGAGAACGTGGCGCCCACCCGGAGCCGTGCCACGCTGGTGGTGCGCAAGGGACCCGACCACAAGGTCCAGCGGCTCTCGCTCCGGAAGCTCTGAGCGCCTGGAAGCCCGACAGCCCGAACCCCGAGGAGCCGTTCGCTTGTTGCATCTGCGTCTGCTCGTGCCCGCCGACCGTACCGACGAGGTCGTACGGACCGTCGAGCGCACCGTCGGCACGGCCCATCTCGCCGTCGTGCCCGGTGCCGCGCGCGATCCGCTGGGCGATCTCGTCATGTGCGACGTGGCGCGCGAGGCCGGCGACGAGCTGATCTCGGATCTGCGCGCCCTCGGGATCGACGACATCGGTTCGATCACCGTCGAGAACATCGATCTGACGCTCTCCCGGCGGGCGGAGGAAGCGGAGGAGGCCGCTCCGGGCGAGGGCGCCGACGCCGTGCTGTGGGAGCAGTTGGAGGACGTGACCCACGAGGAGTCCACGCTCTCCCTCACCTATCTCGCGTTCCTCTCCCTCGCGACGATGATCGCGGCCTGCGGTGTGGTGCTCGACAACGCGATCCTGATCGTGGGCGCGATGGCGGTCGGCCCGGAGTTCGGCCCGCTGGCCGGCGTCTGTACGGCGCTGGTGCAGCGCGCCCCGCGGCTGGCGTGGCGCTCGCTGGTCGCGGTCGTCGGCGGTTTCGCGGTGGCGATGGCGCTGACGACGGCGTTCGGTCTGCTGATGGACGCCTTCGGGCTCTTCACCCGCTCCATGCTGGAGGCCGAACGCGCGAACACCTCCTTCATCTGGAATCCCGATCCGTTCTCGCTGGTCGTCGCCGTGCTCGCGGGCGTGGCCGGAATGCTCTCGCTGACTTCCTCACGGTCGGGCGCGCTGGTCGGAGTCGCCATCTCGGTGACGACCGTCCCTGCCGCCGCCAACGCGGCGGTCGCGCTCGGCTACGGCGACTTCGGCCAGGTCTGGGGCTCCAGCCGCCAGCTCCTGCTGAATCTGGCGGGCATCCTGGTCGCGGGCACGCTCACGCTGGTCGCGCAGAAGGCACTGTGGGCGCTGGCCCAGCGGCGACGGATACGGCGGCGCGGGCAGAGCGGGAGCCCCGGGCACGTGGACCGTACCGGTCCTGAAGGTGTGTCCGTCGGTCCCGGCAGCACGCCTCCGGCCTGACGGAGAGCGGCGCGAAGAGCCGCCCGGAGAGCCGCGCGAAATCCCGGATGCGCCGAGCACCGTCTCATTGATACGTTCAACGGGCGCGGGCGGCTCTCGGATGTGCTTCCTTCTCTTTCACTCCTAATGAAACCCGAGTGCGTCCATCTTCCGCCCGCGCGTCTACTTCAACGCCGCGTCGTCCGTACGAGGAGTACGGGCGACGCGGCGTCTTACGCCGGGGGGACCGACGGATATGAGCACCACCACGCGCCCGGACGGTATGAGCGCCGACGACGCGGACGCAGACGCTTACGACGACAACGACACCGCGCGCGGGCTCACCCTCGCGCTACTGCTTCGCCGCGGGGCCGTGTTTCTGCCCGCCGTCGATACCGTCCCCGTACCTGAGCGCGTACCCGACCCCGTACCGGAAAGCCTCGCGGGCGTCGCGCTGCTGGAGGCCGATCTCTTCGAGCGCGGTTTCCTGCTCTCCGCGCCACTGCGCCAGGCGCTCGCCGCGCGGACTCCCGTGGCGCTGGCCGCCACCGGACGCGCGCTGCTCACCGACATCGACGAGGCGCTCGGCTCCGACCGTGATCACACGCCTCTGTTCCGCCGCTTCCCGGACAGCACACCGCGCGACACGGGCAGATACTTCGTCAACCGAGTGGTGACGCTGCTGTTCCAGCACCCGAGCCAGCCGTGCGTCCTCTGCGGCACCGTCGGCACGGTCCATGCCGTCTCCCCGTGCGCGCATCTCGTCTGCCGAAGCTGCTTCGACGGCTCGGACTTCTCCGCCTGCCCCATCTGCCACCGGATCCTCGACGCCGACGATCCGTTCCTGCGGCCTTCCTCCCGGCCGCGTCTCACCTTCCGCCGACGCGAGGCGCTGCCGTCCCGACTGCGCGTCCTCGCGTACGGAGGCGACTTCGCCGCGCGCACCGAGGCCGCCGGCGACGAACTGCGCAGGCTCCTCGCCCGTACCGCCGCGCTCTCCGCGCAGGAGACGAACGACCTCGTCCTGTTCCTCGGCACCCGGGACCGGACCGAGCTGGACTGGCTGCCCGCGAGCCTTCCCGGCCGGGAGACCAAGGCGCGCGTTCTGGCCTGGCTGCTGTCCGCGCCGAAGAACCAGGCCGCCCCGGAGAACCAGGCCGGAGTACTGCCTGCCGTCACCGCCCGGCTGGACACGGCCACCGACATCCTGCGGCTGCTCGCCGTCCTGTCGGGCGGCGATCCCGGGCTGGTGGGCATGCCGCGTATCGCGCCCGTGCCGCGCCCGGTCCGCCGTGCCCTGCTTGCCGCGCTCGACGCCCTCGACCCGGCGCTCGCCGTCGCCGACATGCGCCGTCACCGCCGCGCGTGGATCCG
>NZ_FMDK01000581.1 GCF_900091995.1 Streptomyces sp. MnatMP-M17 | reverse complement strand
CCAGGTGGCTTCCGCGCCGGGCCGCGTGGCGGCAGGCCACTCCGCTGCTCGTGCTGCTCGTGGTGCTGATCGCGTTGCCGGGGATGCTCGACTCGTACAGCATCTCGCTGGCCGGTTCCGCCCTGGCTCTGGGGCTGCTCGCGGTCAGTGTCACCATCCTCACCGGCTACGCGGGGCTGCCCACTCTCGGGCAGACCGCGCCGTTCGCCGTCGGCGCGTACGCCACCGCGAATCTCGCGGACGCCGGGTGGACCATGGGTCCGGTCCAGATCGTCCTCTCGGCGCTCGCCGCCGCGGTCTTCTCCGCGGTGACGGGGCCCGCCGTGATCCGGGCCCGTGGCACCACCGTGCTGATGATCACGCTGGCCGTCGGTGAGCTGACCGGCGCGGTCATCAACCAGTTCAAGTCCGTCACCGGCGGCGCCGACGGTCTCGTCGGCTTCCCGTCCACGCAGGCGCTGTGGGGCGGGGAGGGGATGTCCGAGGAGAGCGAGGTCTACACCTACGCGCTCGCCGTCGCTGTCATGGCCGTCACCGTCACCCTGCTCGTGCTGCGCTCCCCGGCCGGGAAGCTGCTGACCGGCACCCGGGGCGCCGAGGCGCGGATGCGTGCCTCGGGGCACCCGGTGGGGCGCTATCTGCTGGTGGCGCACGTCTGCGCCGGTGCGCTGGCCGGTGTCGGCGGCTCGCTGATGGTCACCGTCCAGCAGTACCTCTCCCCCGCCGACGTCGGCTTCGAGATCGCCGCGTTCGCGCTGCTGGCGGCCGTCATCGGCGGTACGACGTCCGTGATCGGCGCTCTGCTGGGCGCCGGGCTCATCGTCATCACCCGGGACTGGGTAGCCAGTTCATGGCCCGGCCACGGGCCGCTGCTGCTCGGCGTGCTGTTCGTGGCCGCCGTGTACCTGCTGCCTCACGGTCTGGCCGGCCTGCGCGGCGGATCCGGTCGGAGCGGGCGGGCGCCCGACGGGCCCCGGCCCGACGAGCAGCCCCGGGTCGCGTCCACCGCGCGCACCCCGACCCCCGCCGGGAAGGTCTCCCCATGACGCCCACACCGACCGCCGCATCGGCATCCCCGGTGCTGGACCTCGACCGTCTCACCCGCAGGTACGGCAGTCTCACCGCCGTCGACGACGTCAGCCTGCGCCTCCCCGCGGGCGCCCGGCACGCCGTCATCGGCCCCAACGGCGCCGGCAAGACCACCCTGCTCAATCTCATCGCGGGTACCGACCGGCCCGACCAGGGCACGATCGTCCTGGACGGCGCGGACATCACCCGTACGGCCACCGCCAAGCGCAGCCGTCTCGGTATCGCCCGCAGCTTCCAACAGCCCTCGGTGATATCCGAGTTGACGGTGCTGGAGAACGTCGTACTGGCCGGCTGGCCGCACCACCCGAAGCGCCGCGGTGCCTGGCGCAGCCCGTCCCGCTACCGGCTGCACACCGAGTCCGCGGGCCGTCATCTGGAGGCCGTCGGCCTCGCGGACATCGCCCACCGGCCGGCCTCCACGCTCTCCCACGGACAGCGCCGCATGCTCGACCTCGCCGCCGCGCTGACGGGCGAACCGCGTCTCCTGCTCCTGGACGAGCCGGCGGCCGGGCTGACCGACGGCGACATCGGCCGGCTGCTCGGCGTCCTCGGGGGCCTGCCGGAGAGCGTCGCGATCGTCCTGGTCGAGCACCATGTCGAGGTCGTCGCCCAACTCGCCGCGACAGTGACCGTCCTGGCGGCCGGACGGGTGCTCGTCACCGGTCCGACCCAGGAGGTGCTCGCGCACCCCGAGGTCCGCGACGCCTACCACAACACCGGCACGACGGCGGACAAGGCCACGGCCGACGTCCCGGCCCCTGACACCGAGAACGTCGGCGCATCCACTGCCGACCCGTCCGTCGCCCCGTCCGCCGATCCGACCGCCGACGCGAGAGGATGACCGACCTCCGATGCTCGAACTCACCGGCCTGACCGCGGGCTATCACGGCGGCACTGTCCTCCACGATCTCGACCTGTCGGTGCCCGCCGGCACGGTCCACGCCATCGTCGGCCACAACGGCGCCGGCAAGACCACCCTCGTCCACACCGTCGCCGGACTGATGCGCCCCGGCGCCGGCAGCGTACGGCTCGACGGCCGGGATGTGACGGGGCAGCCCGCACACCGGATCGCCCGCGCCGGGATCGGCCTCGTACCGCAGGGCCGCCGAGTGTTCGCCGGGCTCACCGTCGCCGAACACCTGCGGCTGTCCTACCGTCCGCCGCGCCGTGGCGACACCACGCGCCCCAGCGTGTGGACCCCCGCGCGCGTCCTGGAACTGCTGCCACGGCTGGGCGAGCGCCGGGGCAACCGGGGCGCCGATCTGTCCGGCGGTGAACAGCAGATGCTGGCACTGGCCCGCGCGCTGCTCGGCTCGCCGAACGTGCTGCTGCTCGACGAGCCGACCGAGGGCCTCGCGCCCGTACTCGTCCGGCAGGTCTACGAGTTGGTGACCACTCTGGCGGACGAGGGCATCGCCGTGATGCTGGTGTCCCCCAGCCCGGCCCAGGCGGCCGAGTGCGCCCATACGCTCACGGTCCTCACCTCGGGGCGGGCGACGCTACGGCTGGACGGCGCGGACGCCCGTACCGATGCCACCGCTCTGCACGCCGCACTCGAACTCGCGCCGACGGCGGTCTGAGACGCGAACGGCTCCAGCCGCGAGGGCGGTGACCGGCACCCGGTCACCGCCCTCATCGCGCACCGCCCTCATCGCGCTCCGGCGCTAGCTAGGCCTTGTCCGGCTTGATGCTGTGGCCGCCGAAGCCGCTGCGCCGGTCGGAGCCCTTGTTCTGGTCCTGCCACCACACGTCGAACTCCGGCTGACCCATGGCGGACCAGTCCGGTGTGTTCTCGACCTGCGCGCTGCCCATCCTGCGCGCGAGCGCGACCATGGCCGCCCCGACGGCGCAGCGATTGGCGTCGTACCTCTCCAGGACCTCCTGCCAACTGCTCCCGGTCACCCAGGCGGCCTCCAGGGCGGTGGCGTCCTGGAGCGCCTTCACGCTGCCGCCGCCGATGTGCGGCCGGGCGACGCTGGCGGCGTCGCCGACGAGCACCATCCGTCCCGAGGTGTAGTGGGGCACCTCCAGGTCGTAGATGGGCTGGATGAAGGTGGTCTCAGGGGGCGTACGGAGCACCCTGAGAGCCCAGTACGGCGGAAAGCTGTCGGCCACCAGGGCGCGCAGATAGGTGGTGAGTTCCGCGTGCAGACGGCCCGGCGGCAGGGAGGTCGGGGTCCGCAGGTCGGGGTGGAGGCCGTCGGTCTGCGGGGGCGTCGTGTAGAGCACCCAGTTGAGCCGGTGTCCGCCGACGCCGTCCGGGATGCGGTAGATCATGCAGTGACCACCGGGAAAGACGATGTTGTGCGCGTCGTAGCCGTCCGAGGGAAGGCCGGCGACGTCCGACGACGTACCACGCCAGCCGATATAGCCGGCGTACGTCGCGCTGACACCGGGGAACATGGCCTCGCGGACGACGGAGCGGTACCCGTCGGCCCCGATCACAACGTCGAAGTGTTCCTGGTATCCGTCCGCGAGCCGCAGTGTCACACCGTCGGCGTCCGGCTCCACACCGGTGACCATCGCACCGGACCGGTAGGAGACCTCCTCGGGCACCCGGCGGCGCAACTCGCTCCACAGGGAGCCCCAGCTGTAGGCGCGGAAGGGGAACGGCTGTTCGCCGATGGCCCGGCCGTGGTCCGTCTCGCCGTCGCGCATGCTCCACACCCGCCGGGTCAGTGGCGCCCAGGGCATCTCGGGTGCCACGTAGCCGGCGTGCCTCAGCTCGTCGTACCGGTCGCTGTGAAGGGCGATTCCCACTCCCCTGTCGCGGAGTTGGGCGTCGGCCCGCTCGAAGACGGTTATCTTCCCGGCCCCTCCGCGCGACGCGGCCAAGGCCGTGGCACACCCCGCGATACTGCCGCCGACCACAGCGATGCTGCCTCCGCGCATGACTGGCTCTCCCCTTACTTGGTGTTCCGGCCACCGTTCCGGGCGCTGTCGCGCCGACGTGACCGGCCGAAGTCCGTTTGAATTGGCGCTCGTTGTCCCGTTTCACCTGCGGTCAGGACCCGGACGGAATCCTATCGAGGAGACGGGAGAACCACGGCTGGACCGGTGGTCTCCTCTTCTCATCGGCGCCGCAGTCATGACGGTGCCGGCTGTGACGACGACGGCCTGGCAGGGGCGGTCCTCCCGGCAACATGCGGATCCACACCGGGAAATGAGCAACGTAGTCACTCTGCTATGGTGCGCCGATGTCATCGATCAGGCAGTTCCAAGTCACCTTCGACTGCGCAGAACCTGAGCGCGTCGCTCGCTTCTGGTGCGAGGTGCTGGGGTACGTCGTACCGCCGCCACCGGAGGGGTTTGCCACCTGGGATGACTTCAAGGGCTCGCAGCCACCTGAGCAGCGGGATTCTTGGTTCGCCTGCACTGATCCCTCTGGTGTGGGCCCGCGGCTGTACTTCCAGCGCGTCCCCGAGGGGAAGGCCGTCAAGAACCGGGTGCATCTTGATGTGCGGGTCGGCACCGGACTCGTGGGTGAAGAGCGCCTCGCCACGCTCGAAGCCGAGTGCGCGCGACTGATCGCGCTCGGCGCGGTACGCGTGCAACTGCTGCTTGCCGATGACGAAAACGAGTCGTGCATCGCGATGCAGGACATCGAGGGCAACGAGTTCTGTCTCGACTGAGCATCCTCCAAGACGGCGAGGCGGGAGCCACCCGACACGCCATGCCGACAAGCCACAGATCCATCACAAGAGCCACTTATCGATCACGTACGGCGTCGAGTGCCTGGGTGAAGTAGACAGAGATCTGGAGCCATCTGTCGATCCATCAGACAGCTGTCAGCGCCAAGAAGATGATCGCCGCCTACTACGGCAAGGGCCCCGTTTACTCCAGGCGCAGCGCTACCCGAACGACTATGACGGTCTCGCGGTGTTCTGGCCGGCGGTGAACTTGCCGCGCTTGCTTCCGGCCGTGCTTCGGCCCCAGGTCGTGATGAATGTTGCCGACCGTTTCGTCCCGCAATCGGTCTTCGAGGCGGTGAACGGCAGGGTGATCGCCGAATGTGATGGGCTGGATGGCGTCAATGACGACATCGTGTCCGACTGGCGTGCCTGTGACATGGATGCCCGGAGTCTGATCGGCGATGTGGACGAGGGCCCCGAGGCCACGCCCCGGGGCGCGCTGGGGTCCGGCCCGCCCGCCGTCCAGGGCCATGCTGCCCGGCCCCTGGGCCCTGGCGGCTCTCGTTCGCGGGCGTGTCCGTGCGTATCACCCGGGATGGCTCTGTGCGGGACAGCAGGGGAGAGCGAAGGGCAGACCGAGGTCGGCGGGCAGGAGAGCGCCGACCCAGGTGTCCCTCAGGCTGTTCCTGCTGGTCTGCGCCGCACGCAGGGTGCCTTCCCTGACGAAGCCGGCCTTCTCCGCCACGGCCCAGGAGGCCCTGTTCCCCGCCTCCGCTCTCCACTCCAGGCGCTGGACTCCTCGTTCGGTGAAGGACCACGTGGCCAGGGCGAGTACCGCCTCCGTCGCATAGCCCCGGCCTCGGTACTCTGCCACGGTCCAGTACCCGATTCCCCATGTGCCGGCGTGGCGGTGCACATTGACGGATGCCACCAGCACTCCGCTTTCCCGGTCCTCCACCGCGAAGTGGTGCATCGTTCCATCGTCCCAGCCACGCGGCACCAGCTCGCGCAAGTAGAAGGCAGCGTGCCGACGTTCGTACGGCTCGGGAAAGTCCGTCCACCGCTGAATGCCGGCATCCTGGCAAGCGGCGAAGACCGCGTCCTCGTCACTGGGATCATGCGGGCGCAGAAGCAGACGCTGTGTCGTCAGCGAGACAGGTTCCATGGGCAGTGATTCTGACGCCCCCTCACACGCTCGGCCATCGATTTGTGAACCGCCCGGAGGCATCGACGCCGAGCCGGCCGACCATGGACCTGGACGCTCGCGCGGCGGCCTGACCACCAAGGTTCACCTCGCGGCCGAGCAGGGCCAGAAGCCCATGTCCGCCGTGATCACTGCCGGTCAGCGCCGACAAGGCTTACGACTCCCGGAAGAACCGCGCCCACCTGCGCAGACGCGGGGTCCGCTGCACGATTCCGGAGAAGTGCCCCAGGACCGACGAGTTCGAGTACACCTTCGACAACCTGGCCAAGATCACCGCCCGCCTGCTCGACGAGCTGGGGATCAGCCGCTTCTCGATCTACGTCCACGACTACGGAGCCCCCATCGGCTGGCGACTGGCCCTCAACCCCGCCTACGACGTGACCGCAATCATCACGCAGAGCGGCAACGCCTACATGGAGGGCTTCGCCAAGCCCTTCTGGGACGACCTGTTCGCCTACGCCTCGTCTCCGGGGGCGGACACCGAACCCGGTGCGCGAGCGAAATTCAGTGCCAAGACCACCGGCGGGCAGTACGAGAACGGAGCCGAAGACAAGAGTCTGGTCAGCCCGGACAACTGGCTGCACGACCAGACCCTGCTGGACCGGCCCGGCAACGACGAGATCCAGCTGGCGCTCTTCCGGAATTACCCGAGCAACATCGACGGCTACCCCCAGCTCCAGGAGTACTTCCGCAACAGCCAGGTACCCGCACTCGCGGTCTGGGGCGAGCGGGACGAGATCTTCGGACCGGACGGAGCGCGAGCCTTCTCCCGAGACCTGAAGGATGCGGAAGTCCACCTCCTGCCCGCAGGCCACTTCGCGCTGGAGACACATCTCGACGCCATCAGCGGCTACATCCACGGATTCCTCGGCCGCGTCCTCAGCTGACAGCGCAGCCTGGGCACGCGGGTGGCGCGCCGGCGGGCGACGTCGGCCCCGGCCGCGGCGCGGACCTCGGCGAGGGTTCCCCCGGCCTGAGGTGCCCGGTGCCCGGCGCCCGGCGCTCGGGTGACTCCCCCTTCACGCGATGTTCAGAGACCGAGGTCGGTCAGGCCCGGATGGTCGTCCGGGCGCCGTCCCAGCGGCCAGTGGTACTTGCGCTCGGATTCCTTGATCGGAAGGTCGTTGATGCACGCGTACCGGTGATGCATCAGACCGTTCTCGTCGAAATGCCAGTTCTCATTGCCGTACGAGCGATACCAGTTCCCGGAATCGTCATGGCACTCATAGGCGAAGCGCACAGGGATACGGTCGCCGTCGAAGGCCCAGAGTTCCTTGATCAGCCGATATTCCAGCTCCCGCTCCCATTTGCGGGTGAGGAACGCGATGATCTCGTCACGGCCGTTCGGGAACTCGGCCCGGTTGCGCCAGTAGGAATCCACGGTGTACCCGAGCGCGACCTTCTTGGCGTCGCGCGTGTTCCAGGCGTCCTCCGCCGCGCGTACCTTCTGGATGGCGCTTTCCCGGGTGGAGGCAGCGGAGGGTGCTGTTCGGAGGTCATTCTCTCTCCATGCAGTTGGTTGTGGCCGGGGCCGCGTCATTGCGTTCGCTCCGGCTGGGCCGTTCCCCCGGGCGGCCGGAGCCGCGCGGCGTTATCCGTCCTATTGGCACACACACCCGTCACCCGGTCCCCCGCGCCGCGCGGTCGGGTAACCCAGATGATTGGACTGTTGAGCGAGCGGGCAAAGACATTCACCGATTCGAGGCTGTCTGCGGTGGTCACCGACCGGCTCGCCTCAAGGGCACCCGCTTGACGGGCTCGGGAATCCACAGTCGCGCACGCTGCTGAATCCAGTGGCCAATGGGTCATTGCGGACCTTCTTCAGGTCCCCTGCCCGGCCCCCGGCGCCTCGACATCCGTCGCGTTGACGGGCAACGATGTTTGACGGCAGCCAGATGTCTGTGGGCGAGCCCCCGATGAGACTGGTCGTACGGCGCGCGGGACACCGGCGATCCCGCTGTCACCGCGTTGCCGCCCGGTGTCCATCGAGGTACCGCACGACCGAGGAGGAATCCGGTATGAGTACGGACGTCGTAGTGGTCGGAGCGGGCGTGATCGGATCATCGATCGCGCTTGAGCTGTCCCGTGCCGGTCGGCGCGTGACCGTTGTCGACAAGGCGGGGGGTGTGGGGTTCGGGTCGACGAGCGCGTCGAGTGCTGTCGTACGGTTCAACTTCTCCACGCACGCGGGTGTCGCGGCTTCCTGGGAGTCGTCGTTCTGCTGGCAGCGATGGCGTGACCATCTGGGAATCGACGTGGACAACCTGGCCCGATTCGAACGCAGCGGCCTGGCCATGCTCGATGTGCAACTGGCTCCCCGGATGGGCTACCTTCCGCTCTTCGACAAGGTGGGCGTTCCCTACGAGGAGTGGGACGCCGCGACACTGCGCGCGAGGATCCCCAGGATCGACGCGGGGCGCTACTGGCCGCCGAAGCGTATCGAGGACGACCGCTTCTGGCAGGACGCCGAGGGCTCGCTGGGCGCGGTCTTCACGCCCGACGCGGGGTTCATCAGCGATCCGCAGCTGGCGGCGCAGAACCTGGCCGAGGCCGCCGTGCGCAACGGCGCCGACTTCGTCTTCCGCCGTACGGTCACGGCGGTCGAGACCACGGACAGCGGTGTCGCCGCGGTTCTGCTCGACAACGGGACCCGGATCCCGTGCACGACGCTGGTCAACGCGGCCGGCCCCTGGTCGGGCAAGGTCAACCAACTCGCGGGGGTCGGGGCGGACTTCACCATCGGGGTGCGCCCCATGCGGCAAGAGGTCGCCCATGTGCCGGCGCCTCCGGGCTTCAACCCCAGCGGCGCGGCAGGGATCAGCCTGGCCGACATGGATCTCGGCACGTATATCCGCGGCGAGGTCGGTGGCGGCCTGCTCATCGGGGGAACGGAGCCGGAGTGCGACCCGTTCGAGTGGATCGATGATCCCGACGCGGCCAATCCCTATCCGACCAGGAGTGTCTTCGAGGCACAGACGACCCGGGCCGCCCGGCGCCTGACGGAGCTCGCCGTCCCCAACCGCGCCCGAGGCGTGGCCGGGGTGTACGACGTCGCCGACGACTGGACCCCGATCTACGACCGTACGGAACTGGACGGCTATTACGTAGCCATCGGCACCAGCGGAAACCAGTTCAAGAACGCTCCGCTGGTCGGCCGGCTGATGACAGCGATCATCGACCAGGTCGAGGCGGGTCTCGACCACGACGCCCATCCCGTCCAGTTCCTCGGCGAGCACTCCGGCGCCACCATCGACCTGGGCGCCTTCTCCCGCAAGCGAAGCGTCAACGCCGGCAGCTCCGGCACTGTCATGGGCTGACACGGCCCCCCAAGGCATCAACCGCTGTCATCCCGCGGCATGCCCCGTGTCGCCGTGGTACATGGAGGCGAACGAACGGAGTTTCACGCCCAGATGCAGGGTGAGGCGGTCATCGCGAGCACCCGTGGTGGGGACGAGCGTCGCCGTGCGTACCGCCAGGAGCACCTGGTTGTAGGAATCCACCACCAGATCGAGCCGGCACACCACCGAGCCGATACCGATGACCACCCGCGCCGTGCCGTCGGTCAGCGAGGCGAACCGGGACCTGACCGGCGGACACGGCTACATGGGCGCGGAATGGGAGCCGTCGGTCGAAGAGGCCACCGCGCGGGGCACCTACGTGACCGTCCACGCGCACAACAACGACGGCATTCGCAACGCCGTCGCCGCGGGCGCGCGCTGTGTCGAGCACGGTTCCCGGATCGACGAGCGCACAGCCGCCCTCATGGCGCAGCACGGGGTGGCCCATGTACCGACCCTTTCCGTCGTACAGGTGCTGCTCGACGACGCCTCGGAGGCCGGACTGCCGGCCGGGACCGCAGGCCGGGTCGGCCATGCTCTACGAGGTCAGACGGACGCCCCAGGTGCGCGGCTGGCCGCTCTTCGATCACCTCATCGCTTTCACCGGGAGTGTCCGGCGATCGCTCACCGAACCGCCGGACACGGCGGTCCGCCTCCTTCGAGGGCCACATTGCTGTCGGTGTGCTGGCGTTTGGGTGGTCTCGGTCCGTGATACCGGAATCATGGCGTCCCTCATGGGAATTATGCAGTGAATTTCGCCTGTGCGGAGTGTGCCGGTCCTTGGCATCAGCCGGGCGCGCTGTGGGATCGGGAAGGGAGCGAGCTGTGCCGATCACCCGTCGTGATGTCCTGAAGCTGGGGGGCTCGGCCCTGGTGGCCGGGGGTGGCACCGGCGTGCTCTCGTCCTGCGATTCCACGGAGCCGGCCGCGCGGCCCGGGACGTTGCGTAAGGCGGATTACACGGTGCGGATCGCGACCGGGCAGGTCGAGCTCGCGCCGGGCACGGTCGTCTCCACCACGACCTACAACGGGCAGTTCCCCGGTCCGCTGCTGCGGTTCACCGAAGGCCGTCCGGTCGTGGTCGACGTCCACAACGACACCGGCATCCCCGAGCTGTTGCACTGGCACGGCCAGGTGGTTCCCGCGGAGGTGGACGGCGCTTCGGAGGAGGGCACCCCGTTCATTCCCGCGCACGGGACGCGGCGTCTGTCCTTCACGCCCGGACCGGCCGGTTTCCGCTTCTACCACACCCACGTGGCAGCGCTCGGTGACCTCGGCCGGAGCACCTACACCGGGCAGGCGGGTCCCGTCTACATCGAGCCGAAACTCAGTCCAGGAGCCTACGACCAAGAGGTCTTCCTGACACTGAAGGAGTTCCAGCCGTCCCTCAGTCACGGCGGGGACATGGCCCAGGACTTTCTCGCGGGCTCCAAGGTGCCGGAGCTGAAACGCAAGGGTGAGAAGGCGATGGCCGACTCGCTGGCCCGGGGCATGCCGCACGGCTACGAGGTCGGCTACCGGGCCTTCAGTGTCAACGGCCGCAAACTGGGCCACGGCGAGCCGATCAAGGTCAAGACCGGACAGCGTGTGCTGTTCCACGTCCTGAACGCCAGCGCCACCGAGATCCGCAGCCTCGCGCTGCCCGGCCACACCTTCACCGTGGTCGCCCTCGACGGCAACCCCGTACCCCGCCCGGCCGGTGTGCCGGTGCTGTGGATCGGCACCGCCGAACGCGTCTCGGCCCTGGTGGAGATGGACCACCCGGGCGTGTGGGTACTGGGGGACCTCGCCGACGACGACCGCAACGCCGGCATGGGCACCGTGGTCGAGTACGCCGGCCGCACCGGTTCCGCGCGATGGACGGCACCACCGAAATCCACGTGGGACTACCGGACCTTCGCCCGCACCGGTGCCACCGCCCAGCGGCCCGACCACACCCTCGACCTGCTCGTGGAGAAACGCAACGCGGCCGACAAGGGATTCAACGTCTGGACCCTCAACGGCGTGCCCTTCTCCATGGACACCAACAAGCCGGTGATCGAGGTGGAACGGGGAAGGCGCTACCGGATGCGGTTCCGCAACGCCACCGACGACATCCACCCCCTCCATCTGCACCGCCACACCTTCGAGGTCACTCATATCGCCGGCGCCCCCACCCATGGGCTGCACAAGGACGTCGTCATGCTCGGCGGCTACCAGACCCTCGACTTCGACTTCACCGCCGACCAACCGGGACTCTCCCTGTTCCACTGTCACCAGCAGCTCCACATGGACTACGGATTCATGCTCCTGCTGCACTGCACCTGACCCACCCCACCCGGCCCCGGTGTACTCGCGCTGTTGGACGTCGGACCGTTGTCGGTGAGGATCCCGCCCCGGCTCAGCGCCTCAGAGTTGCCGACTGCGGCGACGAGGGCGCCTACCGAGCTGGTGCGCCACACTTCCACATCCCATAAGGTCGCCATGTCTCATATGTTCGCTTCTGTCGAATAGGGTGACCGTGACCGACACTCATTCTCCTGTGGTCGTGGGAGCACCGGTCGATGTCGTCCTGCCGTGTCTGGACGAGGCCGCCGCCCTTCCGTGGGTACTCGACCGAATCCCGCCCGGCTGGCGGGCCATCGTCGTCGACAACGGCTCTCGCGACGGTTCCGCGGCCCTCGCCGCCGCGCTGGGAGCCCGGGTTGTCCACGAGCCGCAGCGCGGGTTCGGTGCTGCCTGCCACGCGGGCCTGTGTGCCGCCACCGCTGAGGTCGTCTGCTTCTGCGACTGCGACGCCTCTCTCGACCCGGCTCAGCTTCCGCTTCTGACGGCCCCTCTGTCGAACGGGTCCGCCGACCTGGTGCTCGGCCGTCGAAGACCGGTCACCGGAGACGCCTGGCCGCTGCACGCCCGGCTCGCCAACCGGGAGCTGGCCCGGCGGGTCCGCCGCCGCACGGGTCTGGTGGAGCTGCACGATATCGGCCCGATGCGAGCCACCCGCCGTACGGCCCTGCTCGGCCTGGGCCTGACCGACCGCCGTTCCGGCTACCCCCTGCAGATGGTCGTCCGTGCGGCGGAGGCAGGATGGCGGGTGCGTGAGATCGACGTGCCCTACTCACCGCGGGTCGGCCGGTCCAAGGTGACCGGGACCTGGCGGGGCACCTGGCGGGCGGTATGCGACATGGGGGCGGTCCTCGCCGAGGCGCCCGCCGTCACCCCGGCCGACGCCGGGAAGGCTCGGAGATGACACCCGCCCTGCAACAGCACGCCACGCCCACCGTGCTCGTTCTCGCCAAGGAGCCGGTGCCCGGCAGGGTCAAGACGCGGCTCACTCCGCCGTACAGCCCCGCCCAGGCCGCCATCCTTGCCGAGGCCGCCCTGGCCGACACCCTGGACGCCGTGCTGCGTGCGGCCGTGCGCCGCCGCGTGCTGGTGCTGGACGGCGAGCCGGGGCCGTGGCTGCCCGCAGGGGTCGAGGTCGTTCCGCAAGCCGGCGGTGGACTCGACGAGCGGATCGCGGCAGCCTTCGCCGCCGTCTCCGACGGTCCGGCGCTGCTCGTCGGCATGGACACCCCGCAGCTGACGGCCGGGCTGCTGGACGCCGTGGACTGGTGCGGGGGCGACGCGTGGTTCGGCCCGGCTGCCGACGGCGGCTTCTGGGCCCTGGGCTTTGCCGAACCGTCGCTGGCCCCCTCTCTGGTGCGGGGTGTGCCCATGTCGACCCCCGAGACCGGACGGCTGCAGCGGCATCGCCTCGCCGCTGCCGGCCTGACGGTATATGACCTGCCGCCGCTGCGTGACGTGGACACCGCTGCCGACGCCGTGGCGGTTGCCGCCGACGCGCCTGGAACGCGCTTCGCCGCGGCACTGTCCCGCGCCCACGTCCGAGCGGAAGGAGCCGCATAGTGCACGAGACGGTACTGAGTGGACACGCCGCCGACGCCGCTTGGGCCGCCGAGCCGTACTTGCACGCACTGGATGCCGGCTGCGGACCCCTCTTCCTTCAGCGCTCCGACGGCTGGCTGCTGCCTTTGGACGTGGAGCGCTGGTGCGCCCCCGCCGATTCCGCGGACCTGGAGCTGTTGCGCCGCTGCCATGGGCCGGTCCTCGATCTGGGCTGCGGGCCCGGGCGGCTGGTCATAGCCCTGGCCCGGCGGGGTCGGCCGGTCCTCGGAGTGGACATCAGCCCCGCTGCCGTCGCCCGCGCCCATCGGGAGGGCCGGCCTGTGGTGCACAGATCGGTCTTCGACCGGCTGCCCGACGAGGGGCGGTGGGGCACGGTGCTGCTGGCGGACGGCAACATCGGGATCGGCGGTGCCCCGGAAACGCTGCTGGCCCGGGCGCGCGGTCTGCTTGCCCCCGGGGGCCGGCTGCTCGTCGAGGCGGATGCCCACGAGGTGGACGAGCGCCTGGTTGTCCGGGTACGGGACGGCTCCGGCCGCTGTGGCCCCGTTTTCCTCTGGGCCAGGGTGGGCTCGGCGGCACTGCGTGGTGTCGCCGTCGGAGCGGGCTGGACGGTGGCGGACGAATGGTCCGAGGGTGGCCGCCGCTTCCTGGAGCTTCGTCCCTGATCACCCGGTTCCGCTCGCCTCACCCGGTTCCGCTCGCCGCCCTCGCCCCTCGGCGGGCGTCCCGTCGGCAACCGGCTTCCCCACGTGCTCCTGTGCCCTGCCCCTCCCCCGGCTGCCCATGACCGTCCTCCGTGAAGGAAACAGAGATTGGTGACCCCGTGCCTCTCCCGCCCAGGTATCGGAGGCCCGTCCGCCGCCGCCCTCAGCCGTGGCGTCGGTGCGGAACGGCCGGAGCCTCCTGGGTCGGCCTTCATCTCATGACGGGCCGTCACCAGAGGCTCACGGCCAACGCCCGGACGGCGAATCCCTGCCGTCCCGGTTTCCGGCCGGTACCTCCCGCCCATTGCCCGAGTCCGCCTCCCGGCGGGCCGGCATGAGCGCGCTCGCCCCGTTCGCCGGGCGGGCTCGCGTCGGCCGGTCCGGCGCCTGGACGGCCGGCACGCTCGTACTGCTGGCCGGCGTCGTCACGGCGACCACCGTTTCGGTCCGCACCGGCGGAGTCCTCGCCCGCCCGAAACACATCCTGCTCTGGTACGCGGTGGCCTGGGCCATGTTCGCCGCCGCCTGCTGGGCGGTGCGGGCGGTCCCGGTACGGCGGGCGACGGCCGTCATCCTCGCGGGAAGCGCGGTTGTGGCCCTGACCGGCCTGACCGGACCGCCCAGCACCAGCAGCGACATGTTCCGCTACGTCTGGGACGGTACCGTGCAGGCGGCCGGCATCTCCCCGTACGCCCATCCGCCGGCCGCTCCGGAACTCGCCCGGCTGCGCGACCCATGGCTCTTCCCCCCGGACTCCGCCTGTCAGGACCCCGCCACCACCCAGCGCCTGGAACTGCACACGTTCCCGGCGGCACAGGACGAACCTGACGCCCGGCCGACGGGGTGCACCCGCATCAACCGTCCACAGGCGCGTACGATCTACCCCCCGGTGGCGGAGTGGTGGTTCTTCGCCGTCCACGAGTTGTCGCCCGCCGACGGGCGGCACAAGCCTTTCCAGGCCGCGGGCGCCGTGCTCGCGTTCGCCACCACGGCCGCGCTGCTGGCCGCGCTGCGCCGCCGTGGCAGGGACCCCCGTACGGCGGCGCTCTGGGCCTGGTGCCCGGCGGTGCCGGTCGAGGCAGTCAACAACGCCCACGTCGACACCCTGGGGGTACTGCTCACCGTTCTGGCGCTGGGCATCGTGGGGCCGGGCAGCCGACGCGGGGTTCTGCTGGGCGCCGCGACCGCGGTGAAGCTGCTGCCGGTCCTCGCGCTGCTCGGCTCCGTGGTGGGGCGGCGGTCCATGCTGCGGACCATGGCTCCCGCGGTCGTCGCCTTCGTGCTCGTTTATCTGCCGTACGCGGCGGTCTCCGGGGGCCGGGTCCTGGGTTACCTGCCCGGCTATCTGAAGGAGGAGGGCTACGAGCCCGGCGACGTGCGCCGTTTCGCCCTGTTGCGGCTGCTGCTGCCCGACGTGGCGGCGATACCAGTCGCCGCCACGCTCATCGCGCTGACCGCGGTGTACGTCTGGCGGCGCGGAGACCCGGAGCAGCCGTGGCAGGGAGCCCTCCTGATGACCGGCACCACGCTGACGCTGGTCTCGCCCGGCTACTCCTGGTACGCCCTGCTGGTCGTGGGCCTGGTCGCGCTCGACGGCCGCGCGGAGTGGCTCGCCGTCCCCGGTGCCGGCGCGGTGCTCTATGCCGGGAGCGTTGCCTTTCCTGCGATGCCGTTGCAGGAGTTGGCGTACGGCGCAGCCGCCCTTGTTGTCTGCGGCGCAGCCGCCCACCGCCACTGGTCGGGCCGGGGCCCGTCACCAGCGGCGGAGACCGTGATGCGCGTAC
>NZ_FMDK01000502.1 GCF_900091995.1 Streptomyces sp. MnatMP-M17 | reverse complement strand
GGCCGGTCGCCGCGGTAGCGCCGCAGCCGCAGCTCCAGCGCCTCGCGCGCGTCCTGCTCGATCTCCGCGCGCTCGCGCGGGCCGACCCGGGCGACGCGGAGCACATCGTCGTTCATGATCCGTACGCCGTCCTCACCGATGGCGCCGAATCCCAGCTCGGGCTGGTACGGCACGCCAAGCTTGCGTACGGCGATCACATCCAGCGGCGCGCCCAGCGTACGGGCCACCTCGTACGCCACCGGAATCCCGCCGCGCGGCAGGCCCAGCACCACGGGATCGCCGAGATCCATCCGTTCCAGTTCTTCGGCCAGCCGTTTCCCGGCGGCCGTTCGGTCGACGAAGCGCATGATCCGCCTCCTCTCCCGGGGCCCTGCGGCCCGCATCGGGAACACTCCCCATCCAACCCGAAAACGCCCGGACCGGCAGGACCGGAGGAATCGTCCCGGGCCGGGCTACGGATGCCCCATAGCCACCCGTAGCGCCACAAGAGCCCCGGGTGGAGTCTGGAGAGGAGGAACCCGCGGGCCGCCGGGGGCCTGGTGGGCCTGGCAGCCAGGCCCGACATCGCCAAGGAGGCGGCAGCCATGACCACCACGACCGACACCACGTTGCACGGCCTCTCCCCGATCCACCGGGAGCGGCTGATGCACGGCGCGCGCCAGGTGAACTTCCCCGAAGGCACGCGCATCTTCGACGAGGGCCAGCCCGCCGACCGCTTCTGGATCGTGCGCAGCGGCTGCGTGATCCTCGATGTACGGGTGCCGGGCCGCCGCCCGGCGGAGATAGCGTCCCTGGGCTCCGGCAGTCTCGTCGGCTGGTCCTGGCTCTTTCCGCCGTTCGTCTGGCAGTTCGGCGCGGAGGCCATGACGCTGGTGCGGACGTACGAGTTCGACGCGGACGACGTACGGCGGATGTGCCACGGCGATCCGGTGTTCGGCCAGGCCGTGGCGCTCTGGATCGGCGGCGTGCTCGCCCACCGGCTGCACGAGGCGAGGACCAGGCTGCTCGATCTGTTCGCACCGTACGGCAGCAGCGAAGGACCGATGCCATGACACCGTGCCTCCGGGATCAGATGCGGACCGGCGCCTGGGGCCTCTCGTTTGAATCTGGCTGGGCTCGCGTGCCCGCAGTGACATCAGCCGCTGCCGCGGCGGGCGCTCCCTGATCCAGCCAGACCCGGACGAAAGACCCTGGCCTGATCCAGGACCTGATCCAGGAATAGTCATGTACCGGGCCCGGGTTGGCACGGTGATCGCTGTATTTCACAGGCACGTGGGAGACAAAACGATGGTTACTCTGCAGGAGTCCGTGGGCCGGTACGGGATCTGGAGCTCGGGACTCCGGTCCGACGGCCCGGCGGGCGGTGAGGCCCCGGAGGCCGCCGCCGAACTGGAGGAGCTCGGCTTCGGCGCCGTCTGGCTGGGCATGAGCGGTGTCGAGCACGCGGAACCGCTCATCGAGGCCACGTCACGGCTCACCGTCGCCACCGGCATCCTCAGCATCTGGCAGTACGAGGCCGCCGACACCGCCGCCCGCTTCCTGCGGCTGGACTCCGAGCATCCGGGACGCTTCGTACTCGGTCTCGGCGCCAGCCACGCCAAGATCGCCTCGCAGTACCGGCGTCCCTACTCCTCGATGGCCGAGTATCTCGACGGACTGGACGAGGGCAAGGTCCCGGCCGGCCGGATCGTGCTCGCCGCGCTCGGCCCGAAGATGCTCGAACTCTCCCGTGACCGCGCGGGCGGTGCCCATCCGTATCTGGTCACTCCCGAGCACACCGCACAGGCCCGTGACATCCTCGGCGCCGGACCGCTCCTGGCTCCCGAGCTGAAGGTCGTCCTGGACACCGATCCGGAGACCGCCCGTACCACGGCCCGCGACTACCTCGCCATGTATCTCACGCTGCCGAACTACACCAACAGCTTCCTGCGGCTGGGCTTCACCGAAGACGACTTCCTGAACGGCGGCAGCGACCGGCTCATCGACGCCGTCTACGCCTGGGGCGACGACGCCCGGATCAAGAGCCGTATCGACGAATTCCACGCGGCCGGCGCGGACCATGTCGCGCTCCAGATCGTGACGCCCGGCAGCACCGCGGGCGCGCCGGGCGCCCTGCCGCGCGCCGAGTGGCGACGGCTCGCCGAGGTGGTGG
>NZ_FMDK01000501.1 GCF_900091995.1 Streptomyces sp. MnatMP-M17 | reverse complement strand
GGCGGGCGCCTGGCCCACGCCGTTCTGGCCGCCGGGACCGCCGGGCGCTCCGGGCCTGCCCGCAGGAGCCTTCTTGCCGCCGTGCGCGACATCGACCGGCAGCATGACCAGCGCGGTCGTACCACCGGAGTCGGAGGGACGGAGCTGAATCCTGATGCCGTGACGCAGGGACAGCCGGCCGACCACGAACAGACCCATGCGGCGCGAGACCGAGACATCCACGGTGGGCGGCGAGGCGAGCCGCTCGTTGATCGCCGCGAGGTCCTCGGGCGAGAGACCGATACCGGTGTCGTGGATCTCGACGAGCACCCGTCCGTCCGGCAGCGCGTGACCGGTGACGCGGACCTTCGTCTGCGGCGAGGAGAACGACGTCGCGTTCTCCAGCAGCTCGGCGAGCAGGTGCACGAGGTCGTTGACGACACGTCCGGCGACCTCGGTCGCCGGGACCGAGGCCAGTTCGATGCGCTCGTACTGCTCCACCTCGGAGGCGGCGGCACGCAGGACGTCGACCAGCGGTACGGGCCTGGTCCACCGGCGGCCCGGCTCCTCGCCCGCGAGGACGAGGAGGTTCTCGCCGTTGCGGCGCATACGGGTCGCGAGGTGGTCCAGCTTGAAGAGCGAGGAGAGCTGGTCCGGGTCGGCCTCACGGGACTCCAGCTCCGAGATCAGCGAGAGCTGACGCTGGATCAGGCCCTGGCTGCGGCGCGAGAGGTTGGTGAACATCGCGTTGACGTTGCCTCGCAGCAGAGCCTGCTCGGCGGCGAGCCGGACCGCCTCGCGGTGCACGTCGTCGAAGGCCGCGGCGACCTTTCCGATCTCGTCCCTGGAGTGCACACCGACCGACTCGACGGAGGTGTCGACATCCTGCGGGTCCGACTCGGAGAGCTGCTTGACCAGTTCGGGCAGCCGGTCCTGGGCGACCCTCGTCGCCGTGTCCTGGAGCCGGCGCAGCGAGCGGATCATGGACCGGGCCACCACGAAGGCACCGACCAGCGAGACGCCCAGCACCAGCAGGATGACCACACCGTTGATGACCGCGTCGCGCTGCGACTGGGTGCGCAGTTCGCGGGCCTTGCCCTCCATCTCGCCCAGCAGCGTGGCCTCGATGGTCTTCATCGCGTTGATCCGGGTGGACGCCTGGTCGGTCCAGTCCAGATACGAGCGGTTGGGCTGCTGCGCCATACCGTCCGGAGTGCCCAGTACCCGCTCGGCGTACTTCTCGGCCGCTCCGATCTCCGGGTTGCCCTTGCCGTTGAGCGGAGCCATCAGCTCCTCGGCGTCGCCGCCCATGGACTCGTACAGGGAGCTGAACGAGGCAAGGGCGTTCTGCTCCTTGGTCGCCGCGGCCAGACCGTAGAGCCGGTCGCTGTCGGTGAGCTTGCCCTTGGTCCTCGTATCGGCCGGCAGCGCGGCGGCGATGACCGCCCGCTGGATCGAGGCGTACTCCTTGGCGGACGAGAAGGCGGCCAGCGCACGGGTCCGCTTGATCATGTCCGGGTTGCTGGTCGCCTGCGCCATGTCCTGCGAGAGGCTCAGCAGCGAGTCGATCAGTACGCTGTAGGCGTCGACGGTCAGCGAGTCCGACGCCGACGTGTAGGCGCCCTTGCGGATGTCGTTGATCTTGTTGACCTGGGTGGCGATCTGGTTGACGTTGGAGCGGATGCTCTCCAGCGCCTGGTCGCCGTCCGTGTTGCCGATGTCGACCGTCGCGGCGAGGAACGCGTTCTTCGCGCGTTCGGTCTTGGCACGGCGGTCCTTGACCTTGTAGTCGCTCGCCGGTGTGCCGTTGGTGAGCGGACCTGCCGACTCGTCACGTTCCGCCTGGAGCGCGGCGGCGAGGTTGGTCGCCTCCTTGGTCATCTTCGTCAGCAGCTGCATGTGCTCCAGCTGCTGCATGTCGTTGAGCGACTGGTTGATACGCAGCCCGCCCAGCGAGGTCGCCGCGACCACCGGCAGCGTCAGCAGCGCCACCAGGCGTGTGCTGATGCGCCAGTTGCGCAGGGCTATCCGTGAACCGGCGTCGCCCGGCACCGAGTTGGCGGACAGTGACGGAGTCACGGCCGAAGCGCCGCTGCCGCCCTGTGCCGTGCCCGTGGACCCGCCTCTGCCGCCACTCTCGCCCGAGGGTGCCGGGCCCGGGTTCTGGGTGTGCTGGGGCGAGGAGCCGCGGTCGGTTCCGCCGCGGGGCTCCTGCTCCGCCGCAGCACTGCTATCCCTCTTGAAACGTCCCTGCACTAGCGTCGCAACCTCTGGACCAGGCGTCCCTCCGCGAACGGCGGGACGGTGTCGGCGTCTTGGGGCGCAGAACGCTCCCCATGGTGGTCGTGAGTGACCGGCGCTGCTCCCCTTCCCCGCCGCCACTCGGCGCTGCGTTGCGCCCCTGCGCGCCGGTTTGTAAACCCGCGGCGGTGGGGGGAATTCCAGCACAGTGCAGGATCTCCAACAAGGGCCATGGGGTGGCGAGTGGCCTGAATGACACGGTGTGAGCGCCGTATCACCAGCCGTAGAAATGGTTCACGGAGGAAACGGACTTTTATTGACGAGCCACTTACGGGTGGGGGGTGTCCCAGTACTGATGATCAGGAGCGGAATGTAACGTTCAGTAACGCAATGTCCGTTTCTATGACCATCATATGACCGCCGATCGCTGACCGTAATGGGGGAAATGCCCGGCGAGTCGTGAGCAAACTCACATGGAGATCGCCGGTGGATCCCGGCTTCGGCGGGGAATCGGATGTTTAGCCTGGCGCTTTACAGAGACGGCACATCCGACAAGCGGCGCTCCGGCGCCCGTACTCCCGACAAGGTCTGACACCACAGATGAAGACGACGATGATGTTCCGCACCACCGCCAATCCACGGCGCACCACGCTGGCGCATCTCAAGGACGCCGAGGAACTGGCTCCCGCGGAGCAGCAGGAACACCCCGTCGCCCTGCCGAACCGGACTGCCAATCCCCGCCGTACGACTCTCATGGACGCACCGATCGCGCCGTAAGTTCCCGAAGGTCCCGCCCGGCGCCATTCGTTGATCCACTTCTGCCCGCACTGTAGTACGTGAGGTGGCCGTCCTCGGTACCCGAAGCGGCCACCTCATGTGTGAGCGGGCCGGGTGAGCGGGCCGGGACGGCGCCTGGGACGGCCACCGCGCGCCCCGCGCTAGCCTGGAGCGTCAGTCTCCGGCACAGCCGGCAACAACCAGAGGGGCGGCAGCATCCCGTGCGCATCGCCAGATTCTCCATCGACGGCAATGTCGCCTTCGGCGCGGTCGAGGGCGAAGGCAGCGACCCCGCCGGCCTTGTCCTCGACATCATCAAGGGCATTCCGTACGCCGACTTCGAGCTCTCGGGCACCAAGGTCCCGCTGAGCAAGGTCCGCCTTCTGCCGCCCGTGATCGGCAACAAGATCCTGGGTATCGGCCGCAACTACGCGGACCACGCGAAGGAGATGGGCAACGCGGTCCCCGAGGTGCCCGTGGTCTTCCTCAAGCCCACGACCGCGCTGATCGGCACCGGCGACGCGATCGAGTACCCCACCTTCTCCGACGAGGTCCACTACGAGGCCGAACTGGCCGTCGTCATCGGCCGGATGTGCCGCGAGGTCCCGCGCGAGCGCGTCAAGGACGTGATCTTCGGCTACACCTGCGCCAACGACATCACGGCCCGCGACGCCCAGCGCGCCGAGAACCAGTGGGCCCGGGCCAAGGGCTTCGACACCTCGTGCCCGCTCGGTCCCTGGGTGGAGACGGACCTCGATCCCTCGGACCTGACCATCCAGTGCACGGTCAACGGCGAACAGCGCCAACTCGGCCGTACGAGCGAGATGATCCGCTCCATCGAGGACATGATCGTGCACATCACCGAGGCCATGACGCTGCTCCCGGGCGATGTCATCCTCACGGGCACCCCCGCCGGGGTCGGCCCACTCGGCGTCGGCGACGAGGTCGCCGTCACCATCGAAGGCATCGGCACTCTCACCAACAAGGTGATCAAGCGTGGCTAACGGACCCGTCCGTGTACGTTTCTGTCCCTCGCCGACCGGCAACCCCCATGTGGGTCTGGTCCGCACCGCCCTGTTCAACTGGGCCTTCGCCCGGCACAGCGGCGGCACCCTGGTCTTCCGTATCGAGGACACCGACGCGGCGCGCGACTCCGAGGAGTCGTACGAACAGCTCCTCGACTCGATGCGCTGGCTCGGGCTCGACTGGGACGAGGGCCCCGAGGTGGGCGGGCCGCACGCGCCCTACCGTCAGTCGCAGCGGATGGACCTCTACCGCGACACCGCGCAGAAGCTGCTCGCGGCCGGGCACGCGTACCACTGCTACTGCACCACCGAGGAGCTGGACGCCCGTCGCGAGGCCGCCCGCGCGGCCGGGCGCCCGTCGGGATACGACGGCCACTGCCGCGATCTGACCGAGGAGCGCAAGGCGGCGTACGAGGCGGAGGGACGCACCTCCATCGTCCGCTTCCGGATGCCGGACGAGCCGATCACCTTCACGGATCTGGTCCGTGGCGAGCTGACCTTCACACCGGAGAACGTGCCGGACTACGGCATCGTCCGCGCCAATGGCGCACCGCTCTACACACTCGTCAATCCGGTCGACGACGCGCTGATGGAGATCACGCATGTGCTGCGCGGCGAGGACCTGCTCTCCTCCACACCGCGCCAGATCGCGCTCTACAAGGCGCTGATCGAGCTGGGCATCGCCAAGGACATCCCGGCGTTCGGACATCTCCCGTATGTCATGGGCGAGGGCAACAAGAAGCTGTCCAAGCGCGATCCGCAGGCGTCGCTGAACCTCTACCGGGAGCGCGGCTTCCTGCCCGAGGGCCTGCTCAACTATCTGTCCCTGCTCGGCTGGTCGCTCGCCGCGGACCGCGACATCTTCACGATGGACGAGATGGTCGCCGCGTTCGACATCGCGGACGTCAACGCCAATCCGGCCCGCTTCGACCTGAAGAAGGCCGAGGCGATCAACGCGGACCATATCCGGCTGCTGGATGCGAAGACCTTCATCGAGGCGTGCGGGCCCTGGCTGAAGGCGCCGTACGCGCCCTGGCCGGCGGAGTCCTTCGACGCTGCGGCCTTCGAGGCGCTGGCTCCGCTGGCCCAGACGCGGCTCACGGTGCTCTCGGACATCACCGCCAATGTCGACTTCCTGTTCCTGGACGAACCGGTGACGGACGAGGCGTCCTGGGCGAAGGCGATGAAGCCGGGCACGGACGCGCTGCTGGAGACCGCCCGTACGAAGATCGCCGAGGCGGAGTGGACCACGGAGTCCCTGAAGAACGCGGTGCTCGCGGCCGGTGAGGAGCACGGCCTCAAACTGGGCAAGGCCCAGGCTCCGGTCCGTGTCGCGGTCACGGGCCGCACGGTGGGCCTGCCGCTCTTCGAGTCCCTGGAACTCCTGGGCCGTGAGCGCACGCTGTCCCGTATCGACAGGGCCCTGGCCGAGCTGAGGGCATGACCACCAAGGGGGCCGGGAGCGGAAACGGAAACGCTCCGGGCCCCCGGCCCGGCGGGTGCCGAGTGCGGTATGCCGATTCGCGCCGTGGTCCGGGACATGGACGACACGCTCTTCGACGCTGTGTCCATCGGGGGGCGACCCCCGAACCCCCAGCAGGGGGGCGGTCCGGGGTAGCGTCGGCGGTATGCCGATTCGCGCCGTGGTCTGGGACATCGACGACACGCTCTTCGACTACAGCAGCGCTGACCGCGCGGGAATGCGGGAGCATCTGGCCGCCGAAGGACTGACCGGCCGCTACGGCTCCGCCGATCACGCGATCGCGCGCTGGCGGGAGATCACCGATCAGCACTGGGCGCGGTTCGCCGCCGGGGAGACGGACTTCCAGGGACAGCGGCGCGACCGCGTCCGTTCCTTTGTGGGCGCGGAGCTGAGCGACACCGAGGCGGACGGCTGGTTCGACCGGTACATCGTTCACTTCGAAGCCGCCTGGACGCTCTTTCCCGACAGCGTCGCCGTGCTCGACCGGCTAGCGCCCGACTACCGGCAGGCCGTCCTGTCGAACTCCAGCCTCCGCAACCAGGACCGGAAGCTCCGCATCCTGGGTGTACGCGATCACTTCGAGGCCGTCCTGTGCGCCGCTGAGCTGGGCGTTTCCAAGCCCGACGCCGCCGCATTCCATGCCGCCTGCGATGCGCTCGCGCTGGATCCGCACGAGGTGGCGTATGTGGGCAACGAGCCGGACATCGACGCGGGCGGCGCCGTCGCCGCGGGACTCGCCGGAGTCTGGCTGGACAGGGACGGTCTCGGCGGGCGTCCTGAGCTGGTACGGATCACCGATCTCGGCCAGCTTCCGGGCCTGCTGCGCGGCGATACCCGTTTTGGAGCCATGTCCGCGATCGGGTAATGTTCTTCCTGCGCCGCCCGGGAGGGCCGAGAGGTCCGGCCGGAAAGCGCAAGCCAAATAAGCCCCCGTACGGGGGTTGAGTTTTGGTGGGCTATGGTGTAATTGGCAGCACGACGGTTTCTGGTTCCGTTAGTCTAGGTTCGAGTCCTGGTAGCCCAGCGCAGATGTTCTCTGCAACGCCCCCGTTGTGTAGCGGCCTAGCACGCTGCCCTCTCACGGCAGTAGCGCCGGTTCGAAT
>NZ_FMDK01000219.1 GCF_900091995.1 Streptomyces sp. MnatMP-M17 | reverse complement strand
CGACGGCGGCCAGCGCCGTCCCGGCCGGGGCGGTGACGAGCACGTCGCACGCGCGTCCGGCGGCATGGCCGCCGCGCGGCGCGAGGACGGTCAGCCGGATCTGCATCGCCGTCAGCGGTCCCTTCTGCGCGGGGTGCCCGGCAGGGGGACGCTCTGTGATTCCCCCCACCACGCACGGACGCGTCGCCCGGTACAGGTCGGCACGGACGGTGCGGCCCCCCAACTCCACACCTTCGCGTGCTGGGGGCATCCTCGCATCTGCCAGTGACAACACGCCCGGCGACCGAGGGCAAGTGATCTTGAATGGTCGGCTGTTGGCGGAAAAGTGCCTGCCGGTTCATCGGTTCGGGACGGCTTGTGACCATCCGTGATGCCCTCCGACCTGCTGTTCGGCAACCATCCGCCGTATGTGAGCGTCTTTCCTCCGAACACGACCGGTGCGGGACAGGAAGATGACCGGCCGGTGATCCCTTCCGTGATCCGTTCGGCGACCCGTTCGGGCGGTCTAAAGTGGGTCGGACGCCCGGGACGCCCGGAGCCACGGATGACCACGACCAGCAGGGAGCGCATGACGTGCGGCCGGTAGGCAGCAAGTACCTGCTCGAGGAGCCGCTCGGACGCGGCGCCACGGGCACCGTCTGGCGCGCCCGTCAGCGGGAGACCGCGGGTGCCGAGGCGGCCGTGGCCGGCCAGCCCGGCGAGACCGTCGCGATCAAGGTCCTCAAGGAGGAGCTGGCGAACGACGCGGATGTCGTGATGCGTTTCCTGCGCGAGCGCTCCGTACTGCTCCGGCTCACCCATCCCAATATCGTCCGCACCCGCGATCTGGTTGTGGAGGGCGATCTCCTCGCCCTCGTCATGGACTTGGTCGACGGTCCCGATCTGCACCGCTATCTGCGGGACAACGGGCCCTTCTCACCGGTCGCGGCGGCCTTGCTGACCGCCCAGATCGCGGACGCGCTCGCCGCCAGCCACGCCGACGGCGTCGTGCACCGGGACCTCAAGCCCGCCAATGTCCTGCTCAAGGACGACGGTGCCGGAATGCACCCGATGCTCACGGACTTCGGCATCGCCCGGCTCGCCGACTCCCCGGGACTGACCCGTACGCACGAGTTCGTCGGCACTCCCGCCTATGTCGCGCCCGAGTCCGCCGAAGGCCGCCCGCAGACCTCCGCCGTCGACATCTACGGCGCGGGCATCCTGCTGTACGAGCTGGTCACGGGCCGTCCGCCGTTCGCCGGCGCGACCGCGCTGGAGGTGCTCCACCGCCATCTCAGCGAGGAGCCCCGCCGTCCCACCACCGTGCCCGAGCCGCTGTGGACGGTCATAGAGCGCTGTCTGCGCAAGGACCCGGCCCAGCGGCCCAGCGCCCAGAACCTCGCCCGCGCCCTGCGGACCGTCGCCGCCGGTGTCGGAGTGCACTCCACACCCGCCCAGGTCGACGCGGCGCTGGGAGTCGGCGCGCTCCTCGCGCCCGATCCGGCGCCC
>NZ_FMDK01001223.1 GCF_900091995.1 Streptomyces sp. MnatMP-M17 | reverse complement strand
CGCCCCGCAGCCGCCACGACGCGCCGCGCACCCGCTCGAACCGGAAGTCCGCGTGCTCCGCGCCGAGCGCCCGCGCCCGCGCGAGCGCGGCGTCGGCGAGCGCCCGCAGCGGCAGTGCCAGGAACGACTGATCTACCTCATGGGGCACGTCGGCCTCCCCTTCTCACACCTGTGTGTCATGTGTCCGCAGTGAATCATGCGGGCACGGCGCGCCGCCTCGTGCCGGACAAATCGGTTGCGGCCGGTGGAGCGCTCTGCTGTACTCGCCCCCGACATCGGATCGATCAAGGAGTTCGTCGTGCGTGGAACGTCTGTGTCCAGCCAGCGGGAAATCACTGTCTACACAGAGGACCTGACGCTTCGTGCGAACGCTGAACCTTGGAATCCTGGCGCATGTCGACGCCGGTAAGACGAGCCTGACCGAGCGGTTGCTGCACGCCGCCGGAGTCATCGACCGGATCGGCAGAGTCGATGACGGAAGTACGCAGACCGATTCCCTGGCGCTGGAACGCCAGCGCGGGATCACGATCAAGTCGGCCGTCGTGTCGTTCCCGATCGACGACATCACCGTCAATCTGATCGATACGCCGGGACACCCGGATTTCATCGCCGAGGTGGAGCGTTCCCTGAACGTGCTCGACGGCGCCGTCCTGGTGATCTCCGCCGTCGAAGGCGTGCAGGCGCAGACGCGCGTACTGATGCGCACGTTGCAGCGACTTCGTATTCCCACGCTTATTTTCGTGAACAAGATCGACCGCCGTGGCGCGCACGACGGGTGTGTGCTCCGGGCGGTGGCCGAGCGGCTGAGCACGGCGGTCGTCCCGATGGGCGCGGCGTACGGTCTCGGCACGCGCGGCGCCGGTTTCACACCGTACGACGGGACCGAAACGGCCTTCGCCGACGGGCTCGCGGAGACGCTCGCCGACCATGACAACGCCCTTATGGCCGCGTATCTGGAGCTGGACGACGGGACGGCTCTTCCGTACGACCGGCTCCGCCGTGAACTCGCCGCGCAGACGCGGCGGGCGGTGGTCCATCCGGTGTACTTCGGCTCGGCCATCACGGGCGCGGGCGTGGACGCGCTGATCACCGGGATCAAGGAGCTGCTGCCCGCCTCCGAGCGCGACACCGAGGGTGCGGTCTCCGGCACGGTCTTCAAGATCGACCGCGGTCCGGCGGGCGAGAAGGTGGCGTATGTACGCATGCTCTCCGGGACCGTACGGACACGGGACCGGCTGCCGTTCGGCAGGGACGGCGCGGGGAAGGGCACCGCGATCAGCGTGG
>NZ_FMDK01000693.1 GCF_900091995.1 Streptomyces sp. MnatMP-M17 | reverse complement strand
AACGGCCACGGTGGCTGCGCTCCTCGCTCTCGGGTGAAGTGGTGGTGGGGTGGTGGTGGGTGGAGAGGTGACAAGTGGAGGGAATGCGCCGGATCACGGACGGAGGGCGGTACGGATACGAGCGCGGGCCCGGGGGCAGGCGTACCGTCTGCCCCCGGAAGCCCTCGCCCGCGCGTTCCGTCCGCCGTTCCGCGTCAGTCGACCGGCGTACCGGACGGCGCGGCGAACGTGAGCAGGCCCTTGCGGCGCGCGCTGACCACGAAGGCCGCGCCCACGAAGAGCAGTGCCAGCGAGCCGAGGCCGATCGCCGCGACACCGGTACCGGTCGAGGCGAGAGAGCCGTCTCCACCGCCGCTGCCGCCGCTGTCACCGCTGCCTCCGGCCGCTCCGGCGGAGTCGCCACCGGAGCTGCCCGCCGACGTTCCGCCGTCCGTGCCGGTGGAGTCACTCGGCTCGGGCGTCGGGTCCGACGAATCGCCGGTGGTGAAGGCGAACTCCACGCTGTGGCCGCCCTCCGCGTCCTCGGCGAGCGTCAGCACGTGGTCGCCGTCCGCGATGTCCTCGGGAACGGTGAACGGATAGTCCGTGACCGTGCCGTCGGCGTCCGCCGCGGCGTCCTCAAGGGCCTCCTCACTGTCGGAGAGAGTGACCTTGACCGTCGCGTCGGCGCCGTAGCCGCGGGCGGTGATCGTCACCTGCTGGCCGGCCTCCAGAGTCGGGTTCGCCTCCAGCGGGTTGCCGTCGGCGTCCACGACATCGAGGTCGGCGGGCTCGGTGGGCTCATCGGTCGGCGATTCGGAGTCGCTGGGTGACGGGGAGCCGGTGGGCGTCGGAGAGCCGGTCGGGTCCGCGGCCGGCCGGACGGTGTAGCCGGAGATGGATCCGACCGAACCGGCGTAGGCGTCCGGGTCGGCGGGCGTGAACTGCGCCCCGATGTTCACCAGTCCCAGGGGCAGGGCCGTGGTGGTGAACTCGGCGCTGCCGTTGTCGGCCGCCTTGCTGCCCAGTTCGATCGGCTCGGCGTTGAGCTGCTGCGCGGTCAGGGTGAAGTCACCGGCCACGGCGGGAGTGACCTTCGCCGTGAAGGTCACCGTGTCGCCCAGGTTCGACCCGGTCGCCGGGACCGCGGTCAGCTCGACACTGGTGGCGTCCGCCTGAGGCACTGCCCACGTGTCGCCGGTGACCTCGATGATCGTGCTGAAGAACGAGAACGCGTTCGGATCGTCCCAGTTGGGGCACTCCAGTTGGAGTGTGTAGGTGCCGTCATGGGGGTCCGTGCCGAACCAGCCGTCGAGGATCGCGCCGAGAGAGGTGCCCCACACCGGCAGGTCGGTGTCCACGGGCGCGGTGTCATAGCCGCCGGCGGCCACTTGGCCGAGACTCGTACGCGATGCGTTCGTCGGGTGGACCACTCTGAGCTGTACGGCGTCGCCCTGGCCTGTCGGGCACGGCGCGTCCGTGGTCACATGCGGGACCAACGGGTCGTCAGTGATGCTTCCGGAGGTCTTGCCGAGGGTCAGATCACCCAGCCGGCCCGCCGCGCTCGCGGTGGCCGCGGCGCCGAGTACGGCGGCTGCCGCGCCCAGGAGCAGGGCGCAGCACATCAGCAGCGCCGGAAATGTTCTCGCTCGCGCGAGGCGTGTCATGGTCGTTACTCCTAGTAGGTGTTGGGCACGGGGCGCGGTGTGCGGCACAGGTGCCGGATCGGTGTGGACAGGGACGCGGGCCGGGACCGGGCCACGGATACGCCGTGGGGCCGGGCACCTGGAAGGCGCCCGGCCGTGGTGCGGTGGAGAGTGCTGAGGGAAGAACCGGGGCGGAGACCGTGGTCAGTGCCCGCCCCGGGTCATCAGCGCTCGCCCTTGATGCTGGTGCCGCCGCAGGCGGCACCGATCGTGCCGAAGCCGTACTGCTCGATCGTGGCCGTCTGGGCGCAGACCTTGGAGGTGGAGGTCTCGAACGCGCTGATCAGGTTGGCGTCCGGGGTGGCACCGCCGGTCAGGCGGGCGGTCGGGACGACGTTGTAGACGTCACGGGCGTAGGGGAAGGCGGTGTTCAGCTTGCCGGCGATGCGCGGCGCGACACCATTCACCCGGGTGAGGACCGTGACACCGTGACGGTCCGTCACCACACCGCCGGTCTGGGCGATGTACTGGGCGATGGAGTACGGGGCGAGGTGACCGGGGTCGGTCAGGACGGTGCCGTCGTGCTCCTGGACGGTGCCGTTGACGCACGAGCCGGGGGTCGTGACACCGATCTTCTCCAGGAAGAAGGTGCGGGTGCCGGAGCCCGACTGCGGCAGCAGCGGCTTCAGCGTGATGGTCACGGGACCGCTCGGGGTCGAGTAGGTCTTGGTCAGCGCCGCGGGAACGCAGTTGTAGATGTCGGTGAGCTGGGCGGTGGTGAAGCCCACACCGTCGTTGAGGAGGCTGTCCGAACGGACCGCGACGGTCACCGCGTCCTTGGCGAACGGAACGAACGTCAGCCGGGTGCTGGTGGTGGTGTCGGACGGGCCGCGCGAGGAGCGGGCGAAGTCGATGCAGCCCTTGGTGGTGCTGCCGGCCGGGGCCGAGAGGTCGGCACGCAGCGCGTCGATACCGGCCGAGGAACCGTTCGGCCGGGCGATGGAACAGTTGACGGCGCGCGTCTTGATGGGCGTGGTGCCCGTCGCGTTGTACGACGCGATGGTCGGGGAGGTGATGGCGTTGCCCAGACCGTTGCCGACGTCCTGCGTGGTGTCAGAACCCACGCCGACGAGCTGACGGTACGGAGCCGGCGGCGGGGGCGGGTCGGCGGACGCAGGCGTGGTGAGCAGGCTCAGACCGAGAGCCGCGGCGCCGACAGCGGCGGCCGTGCGAATACGGGACTTGACGTTCACTTCTGTTCTCCTCCGTGAATACGGATTGCGAGCAATGGACGGTCAAGAGGAATCCGGATTTCGTTGCTGCCGGCCCGTCGACCGACACCGTGAACAGTTCCGTATACTCCCGCCGGAGAACCACCAACTCCATTGAAGGAAAAGGTTACGAGGGCATTTCCTAGGTGACACCTAGGGAATTCACTCGTGGTTGCACGGAATTCCCGGAGGGCGAAACGCCGCTCCGGGAATTCCGGGGCCACGGTCCCGTCAGCTCATCCGGAGCCGCCCGTCGCCGCCCGCCGTACGGAGAGCCTCAGGAGTACGGGACCGGCCAGCGCGGCGAC
>NZ_FMDK01000918.1 GCF_900091995.1 Streptomyces sp. MnatMP-M17 | reverse complement strand
CCCAGCCGGTCGGCGGTCGCCGTGGCCGGCGAGGTCTCCACGGAGAGCGGGACGGCGCGCAGATCGGCGCCCATCCGCTTCTCGGCGATGTCGCACAGCCGCTCCAGCTCGGCGGCGTCCAGGAAGGTGGGCGTACCGCCGCCGAAGGCCGCGGCGGCGAACCGTATCGCGTCGGTGCCCTCCTGGCCCGGCCCGGAGAGTGCCTCGCGTACGGCGGTCGCCTGCCGGTCGAGCGCGTCGAGGTAGCGCGTCGTCAGCTCGTCGGGCGCGCCGATACGGGTGAAGAGATTGCAGAAGCCGCAGCGGACCTCGCAGAACGGTATGTGCAGATAGAGGGAGAGGGCGTCCTTGCGTTCACCGGCCCACAGTTCGCGCAGTGATGGGCGGTCGGGCAGACGACGATAGGCTGTTTTATGCGGATATGCATAGACATAACTCTCGTACGGGCGTGGTACGGCGGCGCTTGTGGTGGCGCCCGTGGCGCCCGTGGTGGTGCTCATTGAAGGTCCCCGTGTTCCAGGAAGAAGTGGGCGTACGGCACGGTCCAGACGGCCTCGTGGCCCAGCCGGTGTCCGGTCCAGCCGTCGTCGCCATAGGTGGTGCCATGGTCGGAACAGACGATCGTGAAACAGCGACGGCGGCTGCTCGCGGCGGCGAAGAGCCGGCCGATGTGCCGGTCGACGTATTCGAGAGCGGCGGCGTGTGTGGCCCGTGAGTCGCCCGACTCCCGGTCGGCGCCGGGCAGATGGAACCAGTTGGGCTGGTGCAGTGCCGACACATTGACGAAGAGGAAGAGCCGCTGCTCGCGGTCGAGACCGGCGACGGTCTTCTCCGCGCGGGCGATCTGGGACTCGAAGGAGGCAGGCGATGTCACGCCGAACTCGGGCTCCCAGTGGCTCTCCTGGAAGAGTCCGGGCAGTACGGAGCCGAGTGCGCCTCGCTGGTTGAAGAAGCCGACGCCGCCGATACACACTGTGTGATACCCGGCCGCCGCGAGGCCCGAGACCAGATCGGGCGTGTCGAAGACGAAGGTCCGCCCGGCCGTGGTTTCACTGCCGCCGAAGCGGGCGGCGAACAGCCGTGGATGGGTGCCGGGTACCGCGGGCGTGGGCAGAAACCCGGCGAAGATCGCCTGGTGCGAGGCATAGGTGAAGCTGCCGGGTGCGTGCCGCTTCTCCCAGCGTCCGCCCGGGAGATGGCGGGCGAGATGAGGGATACGGCCCGCCGCGGCGAGCTCCTCGGCGACATCGAAGCGCAGGGTGTCGAGGGTGACGAGCAGCAGATCGTCCTGCCCGACCACCTCATTCATATCGGGTGTCGCCACGGTCGTCTCGGTCATCTCAGGCGCGTCTTATATGTCGGCATGGTCTTTCCTCGGTCGTCCGGCGTGGCGGGCGCCTCGGCAGGGCGGCGAGCTGGGCCGCGTAGGTGTCCAGAGCTTCGGCGTCCCGGCCGGGCAGGCCCATGAGGCCGGGCAGCAGATCGCCGAAGGCGTTGACCTCGCAGACGGCGAACCGGCGCCAGCCCCGGGCGGGCAGCAGATCGACGCCCACGCAGTGGGTGCCCGGGAAACAGCCGGCGGCCTGTTCGCAGACCGTGAGAGCCGTGGCCCAGCTTCCGCCCGCCGCCTCGATCGCGGCACGGGCCGCGCCGAGATCTCCTCTGCGCCCGCCGAGATGGAGATTGGTCATCGGGGAGGTGCTCGTACGCAGGACGGCGTGGGTGGCGCGGCCCGCGACGACCACCACCCGCAGATCGGCCGACCGGCCGTCCTGCACCGCCTTGGGCACCCACTGCTCGATATGCAGCCCGTCGGGCGCGAGCGTGTCCACGATCGCCGCCACCTCGCGCTCGGTCGTATAGCGGCGCACCCGCAGCGAGTTGAACAGCCGGCCCGCGCTGTCGCGCTCGACGGAGGTCGTGGCACGCACCCGTCCCGGGCCCGCCGTCTCGACGGCGAGCACTCCCGACGCCGACGATCCGTGGGCGAGTTTGACGAACGCCCGGCGCAGTCCGGCCCTCGCCATCAGGGACCGTACATCGTCCCAGCCGGTAACGGCCGGCGCGCCGGGCCCCGAGGTCGGCGACGCCGGTATGGGGATCCCCGCCGCGTCCAGCACTCCGTGGC
>NZ_FMDK01000500.1 GCF_900091995.1 Streptomyces sp. MnatMP-M17 | reverse complement strand
CGCCCCCCCGCCGTTCTGCGCCGGGCCGCCGGAATCCGGCGCGCGGCACCGCTCGCCGTCGCCGCCCTGTTCGGGGCCTGCCTGGTGGCCCTTCCCGCGCCCGCCGCGCACGCCGCCGGCAGCGTCGTCAAGGTCACCGGAGCGCAGGGCAACTGGCAGCTCACCGTCGACGGAGCGCCGTACCAGGTCAAGGGCCTGACCTGGGGCCCGGCCGTGGCCGACGCGGCGCGGTACATGCCCGACGTGAAGTCGATGGGCGCCAATACCGTACGGACCTGGGGCACCGACGCCAGCAGCGCACCGCTCTTCGACGCGGCGGCGGCCAACGGCGTCAAGGTCATCGCGGGCTTCTGGCTCCAGCCGGGCGGCGGCCCCGGGAGCGGTGGCTGTGTCAACTATCTGACGGACACCACGTACAAGAACAATATGCTCGCGGAGTTCCCGCGCTGGGTGGAGACCTACAAGAACCACCCGGGCGTTCTGATGTGGAACGTCGGCAACGAATCCGTCCTCGGTCTCCAGAACTGCTACAGCGGCGACGCGCTGGAGCAGCAGCGCAACGCGTACACGACGTTCGTCAATGACATCGCGAAGCGGATCCACGCCGTCGACCCCAACCATCCGGTGACCTCGACCGACGCCTGGACGGGCGCCTGGCCGTACTACCGGCGCAACGCGCCCGACCTCGATCTGTACGCGGTCAACTCGTACGGCGACGTCTGCAATATCCAGAAGACCTGGCAGGACGGCGGCTACACCAAGCCGTACATCGTCACCGAGGGCGGACCGGCCGGTGAGTGGGAGGTCCCGAACGACGCCAACGGTGTGCCCGACGAGCCCGCCGATCCCGCGAAGGCCGCCGGTTACACCAAGGCTTGGGGCTGTATCACCGGCCATCGGGGCGTGGCGCTCGGCGCGACGCTCTTCCACTACGGCACCGAGTACGACTTCGGCGGCGTCTGGTTCAATCTGCTTCCCGCGGGCCAGAAGCGGCTCTCGTACTACGCGGTGAAGCGCGCGTACGGAGGAGACACCTCCCGGGACAACACACCGCCGGTGATCTCCTCGATGTCGGTCGACGGAGCCGCCTCGGTGCCCGCGGGCCGGGAGTTCACCGTCCGCGCCTCGGTCACGGACCCGGAAGGCGATCCGCTCTCGTACCAACTGCTGCTCGGCGCCAAGTACGTGGACAACTCGGGCCAGTTGAACGACACGGCCTTCACCGCCCTGGGCAACGGCACCTTCCGGCTGGTCGCGCCCGAGCGGCTCGGTGTCTGGAAGGTCTATGTCAAGGCGAGCGACGGCAAGGGCAATGTGGGCATCGAGACCAAGTCGTTCAAGGTGGTGCCGCCGCCGGTCACCGGGACCAATGTCGCCCGTGGCAAGCCCGCCACGGCGTCCTCGGCGCAGGCGGGCGGCACCGGCTGTCCCTGCCCGGCCGGTAACGCCGTCGACGGCTCGTTCGACACCCGGTGGGCGAGCGACTGGAGCGATCCGCAGTGGATCCAGGTCGACCTCGGCCAGAAGACGGCGTTCCGCCATGTCCAGCTCGCCTGGGAGACCGCGTACGCCAAGGGCTACACCGTCCAGACCTCCGACGACGGACAGAACTGGGCCACGCTGAAGACCGTCACCGACGGCAATGGCGGGATCGACGACCATGACCTGGCCGGAAATGCCCGCTATGTCAGAATCAATGCGACGGTGCGAGGGACCGGCTGGGGGTACTCGCTCTACGAGTTCGGCGTCTACAACTGACCCGGGCGCCTGACCCGGACGCCTGACCTGGACGTCTGACCCGGGCGCTGGATCCGGGCGTCCGACCCGGGCGCGGCCCGGTTCACCTGATCCGCCCGCGCCGTCTCCTCCCGCCGGCGGCGCCGGACGGCACTCCGACGGCGGGCCATGG
>NZ_FMDK01000498.1 GCF_900091995.1 Streptomyces sp. MnatMP-M17 | reverse complement strand
GACCGGTGCTCGTGGCAGCCGCGCCGGCTCCGGCGGCGATACTGCCGGTGACGGAACCGCCGTACATCATCACGCCGTTGTTGAGGATCATCGTCCTGCGGGCGTCCAGATCGCTGGTGTCCAGGCCATGGTCAGCGAGGAAGTTCATGACGGAGCCGAGCACTTGGAGCTCGACCTGCTTGCCCGCCCGGGTCACATCCACGAACTGGAAGAAGTTGCGGTAGTTGGGCGACGCGGCGGCCTCCCGCAGACTGAGGCGCGCGCCGTAGTCGTACCGCGCGTCGTGGCGGATGGCCCAGCGCTGGGCCTCCTCCCACCGCTCCAGCCTCCGGCCGGCGCGCAGTTCCGCGATGACATGAGGCATGGAGGCCAGCGACACGGAGCCGGCGGCAAGCAGCGCGTCGCCGATCCTGCGCCACTTCTCCTCGTCACTCTCCACCGCGCTGAGCGAGTCGGCCACCCGGAACTCCTCCTTGACCGGAGGCAGCACCCTGGTGTCCGTCTGGAGATAGAGCGTCCCGCCGTTCACCGCGACCTGGACGAAGACGGTGAGGACCAGATCCGTACCCCAGCTCCGGATCTGTACGGACAGACAGTGCCTGACCGGTCCGTCGATACGTCCGCGTACGGACTCGACCGTCTCCTGCGGGAGTTGGCCGGTGGGCCGCTTCCTGCCCGCTCCCGCGCCTCGGCCGGGCCAGATCTCGGCGCGGCGGAGCAGCTTGGTGTTCAGCAGTTCCGAGCCGTGCACAAAGACCTTCTCGCGGATCTGCATGCCCGCGATGCCGTCCGACGAGACCGGGGACTGCGCGCGCAGCTCCAGCAGATCGGCGCCGAGCCGCTCCACCAGCTCGGACGATACGAACGGCACCGGAGGCGGCTTCACGGCGCTGCCCGGCGTCGAGCCCTTCGGCACCAGACGGGTGGCGAACGACCATGAGCTGGACTGCACTCCGGCTCCGACGAACGGTGTGAAACCGCTGTAGACGATCAAATTGGTGTCATCGGCGGCCTCGCTGCCGATGAGTTCGGAACCGGGCCGCAGCCGATCCCTGACCACCTTCCAGGCAGCGTCGCGCTGCCGGTAGGTGAAGTACCAGGGACAGCCGACCAGCAGCACCAGGCCCAGCAGGTACGACATGACGAGGTTCGGCACCGACCACAGCACGTTCTGGCCGATCAAGCAGGCGATGAAGAGCATCGGGAGCTGGAAGACCAGCGGACGCAGAACGGTCGTGACCACCGAGTCCGAGGGCTTGGTCAGATACGCGTGGCCCGCCGAGCCTGCCGGAAGGCGGCCTTTGAGCGGCAGACGCTGCTGAAGGCCGCCACCCATGACTCCCGACATGAGGCCGTAGATGACGGTGGCCGCGGGCGCCAGCACCAGGGAGAGCACAAACGCCGCGGCGGCATACCGGTCCCGTTCCCGCAGATCACGCAGCGAGCCCTCGGCGTGCTCGCGCACCTGGTCGAGATCGACTCCGTACGAAGGAGCCCGCGCCTTGATCCGCTCCTGGCTCATCTCGTTCATCACAGTGCGCGCGAAGCCCTCGTAGAGGCGCACTCCGGTGCACATATAACGGGTGGCGGCGTTCTGATCCTCCCCCACCCGCGGCACCGAAACTTGGGCCGAATCCTCCGGCTCTCCCGACTGCCGCGGCACACGCGGCGCACCGTCTTCCCCGACACCCTTGCCGTCATCCACAGGCGGAGTAGTCATATTGTTCCCCCTTTGATCCCCTCACTGTCCCGCGCCTCACGCACCTCGCAAAGCCGAATCCCCCTCACCCCCCCGGCGCAAAGAAACACCCCCAGGCGCACAAGGGGGCGCACCACCCCAGCCACCCCAGCCACCCCGCCGCCCGGCTCCGGACATAGAAAAATCCCGGCCCGACGGTGACCGTCTGACCGGGATTTCGTGAACCGCTTACGAGCTGACTCGTGAACGGCCCTGTTGTGGACCTGAGGGGATTTGAACCCCTGACCCCCTCGATGCGAACGAGGTGCGCTACCAGTCTGCGCCACAGGCCCTTGCAACGAGTGAAACCTTAGCACCCTCGTCGCCGTGCTCGGAAATCCGTTGGGGGGCTGGTCACGGGTGGGGCGGGCGGGGTTACTCGTTGGCGGCGCGGGGGCGGGTGTCTTCGTCGTACTGGTCGAAGAGAGGGGTTCTGCCTCGGTCGCGGGAGCGGCGGGGTGGCGGGGTGCGGGGTGGGGCCGTGGTGTCCGGGGCCGGTTCCGCGGTGGACGAGCGGGCCGCGCTCCAGGTCTCCGGATCGCCGACCTCGACGCCGCTGGTGGCGCGTGGGGCGACCGGGGCCGTGACATAGGTGGGGAGCGGGACCGGGACCGGTTCCCAGCTCTCGCCGCTCGCCGGGCCGCGTTCGCGCTGCTGGTCCACCCACTCCGCGTGGTCGGTCTGCTCGACCAGGGCGCGGCGGCCCGCCTCCTGCGGCGAGACCGTGGGCACCGGTTCCGGTTCGGGGCAGGGTTCGGGCTCCTCGTCGGGCTCGCCCACGGCCGCCGTCGAGGGCAGATGGCGGCGCGGACGGTTCTCGCGGAGCCGCTGCGCCGCCGCCTCGGCCCTGCGCCGGTCCATCGTGAACGCGAAGCGCCTCCGCTCCTGGGCGCGCAGATGCACGATGTATGTACTCAGCAGTACGGCCGGGACCGCCGGCGCCCAGAGGAAGCCGAGTCCGCCGACCGCCGCGACGATCGTGCCGAACGTGAAGGTCAGGAAGAGGACCACGGTGGTACGCCGTCGGCGCGCCAGGACCTGCAAGCGCTGCGCGCGCCGGGCGCGTTCGGCCGCGGCTCCCGAAGGGCGCGCGCGCCGGG
>NZ_FMDK01000651.1 GCF_900091995.1 Streptomyces sp. MnatMP-M17 | reverse complement strand
CCGTGGCACCGCCCGAGGCAGCCGCTCCGTCGGTGCCGGCCGAGGTGCCGCCCGTACCGCCGGTCGCTCCCGTACCGCCGGTGCCGCCCGTGCCGCCGCCCGAACCGCCGCTGCCCGAACCGCCGTTGGTGCCCTGCGCCGAGGGCTTCACCGGCGTGGACTCGTCCTTGGCGCCCGCAGTACCGGTCGAGCACTGGGTCGAGCCCCGCTTGTCGCAGTCCTTGGGCTGCGGAGCGTTGTTGGCGAGCGTGTTGGTCCCGTCCGAGGAGAAGGTGGGATTGCGGCAGGAGTTGATGTTGACCTTGTCCTTGGGCGCGCCCGGGATCCGCTTGACCTGCTCGAAGCCCGCCAGGACCAGGTTCTTCGGCAGCGGCGAGTAGCCGAGTTCCTCGGCCATCTGCTGGCCGTCGCAGAGGAAGTAGTTGGCGAAGGTGCCCAGTGAGAGGCCCTTGGCCTCGGTCATCGGATTCTGCTCACCGGTCAGCGACGTGGGAATGATCATGTAGCTGTAGCTGGAGAGCGGATACGACCTCTTGTCCCTCGACCGGTAGACGCCGTCGAGAATCTGGGTCAGATAGTTGGTCGAGTTCTTGTCCGGGTTGATCCTGGCGTCGAGCAGGGCCACGGCGACGCTGGACGCGGTCGGCTCCACGTAGTAGTCCGACTCGTTGAGCACCTTGGCCACCGGGAAGCCGGTCGCGATCGCGTACGAGTACTCGACATAGGTGATCGCGCCCTCGGCCTGGCCCTGCTTCACGAAGCCCGAGACACCCAGGGATCCGGACTTGGCGATCGTCGACGTACCGGGCACCACCGGGAAGTACGAGGTGAGACCGCACGGCGTGGCACGGCCGGCCCGTCCGCAGTAGTCGTTCCAGGTCGAGCTGTGCTCCTTGGACAGCCAGGTGGTGAGCTGCGCCGTGGTACCGGAGCCGTCGGAGCGTACGACCGGGACGATCCTGCGTGCGGGCAGGGTGAGTCCGGGGTTGTCCGCCCTGATCTCGGGCGCGTTCCACATGGTGATCTTCGAGGTGAAGATCTTGGCGAGGACATCGCCGGACAGCCGCAGATTGGTGACCCGCTTGCCGCCGATCTTCAGGTTGTACATGAAGGCCGTACCGCCGGCCACGATCGGCATGTAGGCGTATCCGCGCTGCGGCGGGACATCGGTGACGCCGCCCTCCTTGAGCCCGTAGGGGATCTCGGAGACACCGAAGTCGACCGTGCCGTTCTTGAACTGCTCACGGCCGTTGGACGATCCGGTCGCGGCGAAGTTGACGGTCATACCGAAGTTGGAGGCGACATTGCGGCGCCACTGGTCGAGCGCGTTGGCGCTCCAGGTGGAGCCCGCGCCGTTGATCTTCGGATAGGTCACCGCCCAGGCGGGCGGCGGGCCGACGGCGAGCAGCGCGCAGAGCAGCGCGGCCAGCCCCATGGCCAGACGGGAGACGGTCGCGGGTCTCACGGGGAACTCCTGAAGGGTGTGGCGGAGGGTGCGGCCGGCTTGTGGCCGTCCGTACCGGTGCGGGTGCGGGTGGCGAAGCGCTCGGCGTCACGGCGTGAGGCGAGCACCCGCCGATGGGTCTGACGGCGCGTCAACTGGCCCGGCGCGCGCCCGCCGATGATCCGGGCGGCGATGAACAGCAGCAGCACCAGGGCCATCAGCGTCGCCGCGGTGCCGAAGCCTCGGGCGATCATGTTCGGTTCGGGCGACTTGACGAACTCGAAGGTGGCCAGCGGCAGCGACACCTGCGATCCGTCGAAGGGATCGGCGTTCATCTCTGCGCTGAAGCCCGCCGTGAGCAGCACCGGAGAGGTCTCGCCGACACCGCGCGCGGTGCCGAGGATCACCGAGGTGGTCAGGCCCGAGCGCGCGGTGGGCAGCACCACGTGCCAGGCGGTGCGCCAGCGCGAGGTGCCCAGCGCGTACGACGCCTCGCGCAGCGTGCCGGGAACCAGCCTGATCACCACGTCGGAGGCGCGGATGATGATGGGCAGCATCATCACCGCCAGTGCGAGGGAGGCGGCGAGGCCCGATCTGCCGGTGCCCAGAGTGAGGATCACGGTCGCGTAGATGAACAGGCCCGCGACGATGGACGGCAGCGCGGTCATGGCCTCGACGACGGTACGGACGAACCGCGCGAACCGTCCCGGCACCTCGTTGAGGAAGACCGCGCAGAGCAGCCCGGTCGGCACGGTGAGCACCAGCGCGATACCGATCTGCTCCAGCGTGCCGACGACGGCGTGCAGGATGCCGCCCACGCTCAGCGGTTCGAGCGGGCCCGAGAGCTTCATGTCCTCGGTGAAGAAGTTGAGATGAGGCAGCGCCTTGCGGCCCTCCCAGAGCGTGTAGACGATCACGAAGGCCAGGGCGGCGAGCAGGACCAGGCCCGCGGTGCGGACGACGACGCCGGCGAGCCGGTCCCGTACGGTCGCTCCGTCCTCGTCGAAGGAGACCAGCAGGGCGTACAGGGCGAGGAAGATCACGTACCCGACGCAGACAAAACCGACCGCGCCGTTGAACGGCAGCAGCCACACGAAGAGCAGCGCGGTCAGCCCGACGGCCGCGA
>NZ_FMDK01000538.1 GCF_900091995.1 Streptomyces sp. MnatMP-M17 | reverse complement strand
GACCGGGTAACCGGTCGCGGCCCTCGTATCTCCTCGCGTCGCTGCTCAGAGCAGCTGGTCGGGCTGGCGAATCCCGGTGGGGCCGCCCGGGTAGTACTTTTCGAGGCCCGGCCGCTGGATCGTCGAGTTGCATGCTTCGAAGAAGATGCCCAGCGAGCTGGCGAAGAAGGCCGCGCGGGAGTCCGGAGCGGTGGGCCCGCCCTGGTGGAACCAGCCGCACTCCTTGAGCCTGTCCCGTTCCTTGCTGGGGTCGCCAGTCCAGTACCCCATGTGATGGAAGGCAGTTCCTTGGGCGGGCTCGTTGGGGGTGCCCGGCACTCTTTCGAACAGCTCGAGCGCGCACGGCCCGGCCGTCGCGAACGTCAGCCGCGTCTTGAGCGGATAGGGGACGCCGTCTGCGCGCACGCTCTCACCGGAGAAGCCCTTGATGGGGAGCCAGTCCAAGTGCAGGGCGGAGCCGAACTGCTCCATGCCTTCCTCAAGGTTGTCGACGGCGAATGCGACATGCCAGATCACTGGGCCGCCTCCTTGGGATAGAAGTGTTCGAGGCCGGGCCGGGAGGTCAGCACGTTGGTCGACTCCAGCAGGACGTCGTAGGGCCCCTGCGTGAGCATGATGCGGCGCAGGTCCGTGTCATCGTCCACGCGGAAGGCGACGCAGGGCATCCCCAGACCGTCCAGATGCTGTTCCTCGGCGACGAGATCGTCCGACCAGTACCCGAGGTGGTGAAAGGCGGAATCGCCGCGCCGGACGTTGGGAGTGCCCGGAGAGGGCTCGATGAGCTCGATCGACAGCGGCAGGTCGAGTGAGAAGACCACCCGGGTCTCCAGCGGATACTGCTCACCGGCAGGGCCCTCGAGGTGCTGTCCCTTGATGTGGTGGATGTCCGCCCAGCGGAACCCGAGGGCGGCCGACAGCTCCTCCATGGCGGGCTCGAGCTGGTCCACGATGAAGCCTACGTGCCAGATCTGGCGAGGCGAGGTGGATTCTATAGGCATGTTAAGCATGTTAAGTGGACGTGACGATCCCGTCTACCCGTGGCGTCGCGGAGCGAGTTTCTTGAGCTCGCTTAACTTCCCGGCAATGAGGTCTTGTTGTGGGAGCCTCTCGCGGCTACCTTGCCTACATTACTTATCATGGGCATGTTTTAGGAGGTTCCCGTGAGTGAGACTCCCAAGGACGTCGTTGTCGGGTTCTTCGCAGACCTCAACAACGGCAAGTACACCGAGGCCTATGAGCGCGTCGCCCCTGACGTGGACTTTTGGATCGCTGGCCGGGAGTGGTCGATCGGCGGCAGGTATGACCGCGAGGGCGTCCAGGCAGTACTGGCCAAGAAGGTGGCACCCGCCCTGGCGGCCCCGATCGTCGCGGAGATCGTCGGGATCACCGCTGAGGGGAGGCGTGTCGCCGTCGAGGTCGAGGCCGGCGGTCCCACAACCAGCGGGGCGCTGTACCAAAACCAGTTCCACTTCCTGTTCGTCGTGGACGACGGGAAGATCGTGGAGGCCAGGGAGTACCACGACACCCTGCACGCGAGCCGAGTGATCGGGGCCTGAAGTCCCGCACGCCGCGCCGCATCTGCCGGCGAGGACCCCACTGAACAGCACTCCCACCACTCGGCTTCCACTCGCACTGATGTCTCACGGGCCAGGCCCGAGAGGAGATCTCATGTCCCGCAGCCTCGCAGGCAGGCGCATCGTGGTGACCGGCGCCGGTGCAGGGATCGGCCGCGCGATCGCGCGGAAGACGGCCTCGCACGGCGCCAGCGTCCTGTGCATCGATCTGGACGCCGACGGCCTGAAGGAAACTGCCAGGCTCATCCAGGCCGAGGCCATGGCGGTCGAAGTGGCGGCCGAGGTCCTGGACTGCACCGACCATGATGCCGCCGCCGAGGTACTCGAACGCTGCGCCGCCGCCTGGGGAGGTGCCTTCGATGCTCTCGTGAACAACGCGGGGGTCACGCTGGCCAAGCCCCTCGCGGAGTGCGACCTCGCCGATCTGGAGCGGATCTTCCGAGTCAACGTCGGCGGAATGCTGGTGATGTCGCGAGCCCTGCTGCCCCGGCTCGCCGACCAGGGCGTCATCGTGAACGTCAATTCGAGCTCGGCCCGCCACGTGCACCCCGGCCTCGGCCTGTACGGCGCCAGCAAGGCGGCAAACGCCTACCTCACGCGGGCGTACGCAGCCGAGCTCGCCGAGCGCGGTATCCGCGTCTGCGGCATCGGGCCCGGTGCGGTGGACACCAATATGCCGCGGAGCACGATGCCGCCCGGAGCCGAGGGTGAACGCATGCTCGAAGAGGCCGTTGCCGGCACGCAGCTCATCAAGCGCCTTGCCCAGCCGGAGGAGATCGCCGAGGCGATCTGCTTCCTCCTCAGCGAGGACGCGTCATACATCACCGGCTCGACGCTGTGGATCGACGGCGGCGCCTCGGCAGTCCACTGAGCCAGCCAGCACACCGCCAACCACGTTGCACAAGAGGAGAAGTGACATGGCATCCCTGGCCGACGAACTGCGACTCGAAGACCCCGACTTCTTCATCGGGGACCCCCACCCCGTCCTGAGACGACTGCGTGCGGAGGCGCCCCTGTTCTACTACGAGCCGCTGGACATGTGGGTGGTTTCCACCTACGACGACGTGCGCAAGGTCGGCAGCTCACCGGCACTGTTCACCAGCAACGACGGGATTCTGCTCAACGACTTCAGGTACGGCGACATCCTCAAGTCCTTCTTCCCGGCGAACGCCGAGAACTTTGCGCTGCTGGACCCGCCGCGCCACAACGACCTTCGCCGCATCATGATCCCTCCCTTCGGCCCGCAGGCAGTGACCCGCATGGAGGGCGCGGCGCGCGAGCTCTGCGTCGAACGCCTCAACAAGATACAGGCCGGCGAGCCCGTCAACTGGTCGGAACTGATCGCAGAGCCGTTCCCGCTGATCGTGATCGCACTGCTCATTGGGCTCCCCGTCGAGGACCTCGGCCGGATCAAGGAGTGGAGCGACGCGATCGTCGAGATGTCCGCTGCCACGGACGCAGAAGGCCTGGCCGCGATCGCTGGCTCCTTGGAGCCCATGGGGGCTTACTTCGAGGAGAAGCTCGCCGAACGGCGCAAGAATCCTCAGGAAGATCTCCTGACCACGCTCGAACTGGCGCGTGCAGAGGGGAAGATCAGCAATGAGACCGTGCACATGATGCTCGCGGGCATCATGACGGCCGGCAACGAGACCACCCGCAACACCATGAACGGGGCTCTCATCGCCCTGGCGGAGCACCCCGCCGAGTTGGCGAAGCTGACCGAGGACCCGACGCGGGTCAAGCGGGCGGTGGAGGAGTTCCTCCGATGGGTGACCCCAGTCCGCGGATTCGGCCGCACTCTGGCGCAGGACGCCGAGATCCGCTCCACCAAGCTGACCGAAGGCCAGCGGATCTTCATGCTGTACGCCGCCGCGAACCGGGACCCGGACGCCTTCCCCGACCCGGATGTGTTCGCCGTGGACCGCGCCATGGAGAAGCAACAGCTGTCCTTCGGCTTCGGACAGCACGTCTGCATCGGCGCTGGCCTCGCGCGCATGGAACTGCGCGTGCTTTTCGAGGAGCTGGTCCAAAGGTTCAGCTCGGTCACAGTCAACAGCCAGAGCCGCCTGCCTTCGCGGCTCATCAACGCGTGGACCGACGTGACGGTCACGTTCCAGAACTAGAGGTATCCCATGACCATGCCCGCCGATGTGCTGACGGAGAACATGAACCGCGTAACCGAAGCATCGACGTTGCCTGTCGTCGTCGCCGCGGTCGCCCGCGAAGCCGATGACGTCCTGAGTCTTGTCCTCCAGCCGGCCGAAGGTGGAAGCCTTCCGCCCTGGCGGCCGGGGGCGCACGTGGATCTGATCCTCCGCTCGGGCCTGGTCCGACAGTATTCGTTGTGCGGCGACCCGGCCGACCTGACGGCGTACACCGTCGCGGTACTCCGTGAGCAGAGCGGCCGCGGTGGCTCGCAGGAGATCCATGCGACAGTGACCGCGGGAACCGCCCTTGCGCTGCGCGGACCGAGGAACCACTTCGAGTTCGTGCAGGCCCAGGAATACCTCTTCATCGCCGGTGGAATCGGAATCACCCCGCTCATACCGATGATCAACAAGGCAGAGTCCGCCGGAGCGGCCTGGAAGCTCGTCTACGGCGGGCGCTCCAGGACGTCGATGGCGTACGTGGAAAAGATGCGGGCTCTGGGAGGCGACCGCGTCACAGTGCTTCCCGAGGACGTGGCTGGCAGGCCCGATCTGGAGGCCCTGCTCGACGACGTCACCGAGGCCACGCACATCTACTCCTGTGGTCCGGGTGGCCTGCTGGATGCCCTGCAGGCCATGAGTGTCCGCAGGGGCCTGGCTGATCGACTGCACATCGAACGTTTCTCCGCCGCGGCCGACGCCCTGACCGGGCCTGTCGCGGGTGACGGCTCCTTCGATCTCGTGCTGGCCCAGTCCGGCCTGACGGTTCGCGTGGAAGCGGATCAGACGATTTACGAGGCGGTCCAGGACGTCGCGCCGGACCTGCTGTTCTCGTGCGCCGAAGGTTACTGCGGGACCTGCCAGGTCGCCGTCGTCACGGGTACGCCTGACCACCGGGACACGGTGGCTTCGCCGGAGGAGCACGAAGCCGAGGGGACGATGATCCTTTGTGTCGGCAGGTCCAAGTCTTCCGAGCTGGTCATCGACGCCTGAACTGCCGCTGGTCCGTGTGTTGACGCATTGACTAATCAAGGTGAAAATATGCCTATGGTTGTTAGGCTTTGCGGTGATGCGGATGACTGAGCCTCTGGGTTTCGTTTTTGGGGGCTCCTACGACCGGCTTGCCGACGTCGACAAGCTGAGTGCGGAACACGGCCTGCCCATCCGGACGCGGTTGCTCCCCAGTCCCAAGGACGCCTTCTCCGCCTTGAGGGACGACCCGGACCTGGCCGGCGGCGAGATGTCCGTGTCCTTCTACATGACTGAGCGGTCCCGCCTGGGCGGGGCCGCAGACTTGGTAGCCCTTCCCGTCTGGGTCTCGCGGGCGTTCCGCCACAGCAACGTCTACGTGCGCGAGGACTCAGAATTCCACTCACCGGAGGACCTGCGGGGCCGGCGGATCGGCCTGCCGGAGTACGGCATGACGATGGCCGTGTGGCTTCGCGGGTTGTTCGCCGATGAGTACGGCATCAAGCCGTCGGACATCCGATGGGTCGCCCACCGACCCCCAGCGGGACTGGGTACGGAATCAGTGATCTACCCCGCTGACGTCGACATCGCGACGGCGCCGCCGGGGCTCGCGCTGCACGAGCTGCTGCTGCGCGGCGACATCGACGCGTGGATCGGCGCCGGCGTCGCCCCGCCCCTCCCCGGCGTCAGAAGGCTTTTCGACGATGTCCACGCAGTGGAGCGTGACTACTTCCGTAGGACCTCGGTGTTCCCGGTCATGCACGTCCTTGTGATGAGGCGGGCGCTGCTCAGTCGCGACGAGGGCCTGGCCCAGGCGGTGTTCGACATCTTCAACGAGGCCAAACTGCGAGCGCAACGTCGTCTGTGGTCCACGAGCGTGTCGTATCCGACGCTGCCGTGGACCCTCGCCGCCGTTGAGGAGCAGACCCGGTTCATGGGGAAGGACCCCTGGCCCTACGGCCTGGAAGCCAATCAGCCCACGCTGCGCACCTTGCTGCGCTACATGGAGGATCAGGGTCTCCTCTGGGGCCACCTTGATCTGCCGGACTACTTCCTCCCGTTGGAGCCCCAAGGCTGACTGGCTGTTCTCTGCCCGCTTGCGTGGTCGGTGGGGGTTCGCTGCCCGCGGCGAGCAGTTGCTTACGGCGGCTCTCGCGGGTTTGGGCCGACGGCGGCTGCCGCGGCTACCTCCAGGAGGTGGCTGTCCAGCGCCCCGGTCTCGAGTCGAGACTTCCGTGACAGCCGCAAACCCATGTCTGACCAGCGAGATCCGTACACGAGGTGCGGAAAGAGAACACCTCCGAGACCGAACACATATGACGTGGCCCTACCCGGGGGCGTGGCTTGTAGGCACACGCCGGAGGATAGGGCCGCCACTGTCTTGCGGGGGGGAG
>NZ_FMDK01000495.1 GCF_900091995.1 Streptomyces sp. MnatMP-M17 | reverse complement strand
GAGGAAGAGGCAGCCGTCGGCGAGCCGTACCCGGTTCAGGGCGTGCGGCCCGGCGGCCCCCGCGCCGCCCGTGCTGGAGCCGGTGAAGAGCACCAGGTCGTAACCGCGCGCGGCCGCTTCCTGCTCGACGCCGACGAGGAACGGGTAGTACGAGTGCTGCACATCGGTCGGGAAGGTGGAGGTGAAGCTGAAGACCCCGAGCAGGTTGTTGCGCGCGGCGGCCAGCCGACTGGCCGCCGGATCGGGGACGTAGCCGAGGCTGCGTACCGCGTCGAGCACCTTCCGCCGGGTCTCCTCGGAGATCGTGGCGCCCTGCTTACGGCCCCCGAGCACCAGCGAGACCGTGGCCTGCGAGACCCCGGCGAGCCTGGCGACCTCGGCCTGGCGTGGCCGCGACGTACGGCCTGTGGGTGCAGGGGCCCGACCTGGCCGCGCCCGCTTCCTGGGTTCCTCCACCGTGTTCCTCCGGATCGTTAATGCGTATTAGTAATGCGCATTAACGAGTACTGTGGACCTCCGGGACTCAGCGGTCAAGACATCGGTCAAGGCTTCTTCCGGCCTCTTCTTCGGCCCCTTCGCCGACGGCCCGGACCCCCGTCCAGGCGTCGTCGTTCAACGGATCTAACCTTTCCGCAACGAAAGTGGAATACCTGACGACCCGTCAAGTGAATATGCCAGAGGCACCACTTGGACATTCCGCCTGCGGCCGGCCACTCCGTCGCGAAGGGCCGGTGCCCTGGTCATTCATGGTTTCCGCTCGGCTTGGTCGGTCATTCCGATTGACCTCGGGAGGGACTGCTCTCCGGGCATCTGTGACCGGTATTGGATCGTTTCTGCGCTGTCAGGTGCGCGAAATTTTCAACGATGCACGCCTCCGTTGCCACGCGCTACGGCTTAGGATCGGGCCGCGCCGCTGGGGCCTCCTCCGTCTCATCCACAACAATGCGCACGATGCACACCAGTCCCCACTGACGCACCGCTGTCCCCACCGCCTCCACCGACATAGCAGCGTCCCCACCGACACCCCGCCACAACCGTCAACAGGTATCGGCGTGTTACCGATACTCAGCACCGGTTCCGGCGATGGAGCCGCTCAGTGAAAATCAATCGTCGCCTCGCCCTGCTCGTCACCGCGCCTCTCACCGTGGCCGTCGCCTTCTCGGCTCTGGCCCTCGCACCCGCGGCCAGCCACGCGCTCCAGGCCGACCGGCTGGCCGCGATGGTCGAAGTCGCGGCGACCGCAGGAGAGTTGACCCACCAGTTGCAGCGCGAGCGGGCGGCAGCCACCGCGTTGGTCTCCGCACAGGGAGATGCGGAGACGTTCCAGGAAAGTACCAACGCGACCGACATAAGTGTCGCCAAGTTCCTCAGCCAGATCGAGCCCTTGTCCGAGGTGCCCGGCAACGCACAGGGCGCGCTGGACCGTATCGAGCGCTTCATCGACGAGATGCCCTCCCTGCGCGCCCAGGTGCGCTCGGGCGGCAGCACCATCTCCGCGCTCGCCTTCGGCTATCGGATCGTGATCGCCGACCTCAACGGCTACCGCGACGGCATCGCTCAGGCCGAAGGTGTCGACGCCGACATCGCGGACCGGATCCGCGCCGCCGCCGCCTTGTCCGAGGCAGCCGAGTACACGGCCCAGCAGCAGGTCACGGTGGCGAGGGCACAGGCCGCAGGCGGCTTCACGACCGCCTCCCAGCGGACGTTCGACGCCAGCCGGCTGGGCTACACCGAGTCGATCAGCGTCCTGTTCGACCTCGGCCCCGCCCAGTGGCGGACCTGGTTGGAGCGCACCCTCTCCGGCGAAAAGGCGCTGGAGGCCCGACGGCTTGAGGACGAGATCGGGCGTACGGGAACGAACAAGGACATCGAAGTCACCCCGAAGGAGTGGCAGAAGGCTTCCAATGACCGTCAGACGCTGCTGCGTTCGGTGGAGAAGCGGATCGACGAGTCCGTCTTCTCGACGGTCTCCGACGCGCGCGCCACACACATCTGGACAGCCACGGGCGAGGTCACTCTGGTGGTGCTGACCCTGGTCGGCGCCGTCGTCGTGGCCATCCGCCTGGGCCGCGTCATGATCCGCCGGCTGCATGATCTGCGCAACGCCGCGCACGAGGTCGCCCACACCGGGCTGCCCGCAGTGATGAGCGAATTGTCGCAGCCCGGCGCGCTGAGAGGCGCGACACCCGAGCAGGTCGCCCAGCGGTCCGGCAACCCGATCGGAAACACGGGTGGGGACGAGATCGGCGAGGTCGGTGAGGCATTCAACGCGGTCCATCACGAGGCCGTCCGTCTGGCCGCTCAACAGGCCCATATCCACGAGCAGTTCGCGGAAACGCTGGTCGGTGTCGCCCGCAGGGGCGCGCAGTTGACCACCGTCATGGTGTCCGAGCTGGACATGGTGCAGCGCGACGAGGCCGACCCCGCGCGGATGAAGACCCTCTTCGCTCTCGACCACCTCGCCATCCGCATGGAACGCAACACCAACAGCCTTCTGGTGCTGGGTGGTTACGGTCAGGCCCGGGTGCGCTCGCAGGACATCGACTGCTCCACCGTCATCATGGCCGCGGCCCAGCAGATCGAGCGCTTCGACCGCGTGTCGCTCGGCGTCATCGACTCGGAGATCGGCATCGCCGCCCGCGCTGTGCACGACGTGGCGCACATCCTGGCGGAACTCCTCGACAACGCGACCCGGTTCTCGCCTCCCGACAAGCAGGTCGGGGTCGCCGTGTGGCGGCTGTGGGACCGGGCCGTCGTGCAGATCGTCGACGAGGGAGTGGGCATCACCGCGGAACGCCGCGCGGCCTTCAACGCCGCACTGCGCGAGCCGCAGTCGGGCATCGGAGACGTACGGTCCATGGGGCTGCATGTGGTGGCGCGGCTCGCCGCGCGTCACGGCATCGTGGTCGAACTGTGCGACTCGTCCGGCCCCGGCACCATCGCCGAGGTGGCATTGCCCGTGAACGTGCTGGCCACGGCCCCTCGGAAGGCCGTACCGCCGTCGCAGGGCACGCTCGGCGAGGACCGTGACCACGACGGCCGTGGCGTCGATACGCGCCACGAGGCGCCTCGTCCGTTCACACGGCCCGGACAGCCCGGGCGCAGGCGGCCCGGCGGGACGCGCGGCCCGGAGCAGGGCGGAAGCAACCGCGTCACGCCCCCCGGTGGCACTGCCGGAGGCAACTGGTTCCGCGGTGGCGGCTTGGACTCCAGTTCCAGTTCCACCTCCGGCTCCGGCTCCGGCTCCGGCACGCTTGAGCGAGAGCGCGGCGACACGCCTGCCCGGCGTTCCGTGCGCGACGAGCCGGTTTCGCGCATCGCCGGAGTCAGCTCCTCAGGACTGCCCGTACGGCAGCGCAACACCCAGCAGCAGCGGCCCACCTTGGGCAAACGGGACGGCACCGAACAGCGCTCCGGCGCCACCGCGCCCAGACCGTCGCCCCGCCGCCGGGACTCCCGGCAAGTCTCCGACGTCCTGGCGGCCTACGCCCAGGGGATCAACAGGAGCACCAACCAGCGCGGACGTTCCGCCACCGCCGACGACACCGAACGGAGCAAGAAATGACCTCCCCCACCGACCTGAGCTGGATCCTGAGCGGTTTCGCCGGACGTATCCCGGAAGTCACTCAGGCGATAGCCGTGTCCGTGGACGGACTCGCGCTGGCTTACACCGGTGTGGACCGTGACGACGCCGACCGGCTGGCCGCCATCGCCTCCGGCGTCGTCAACCTGCTGTCCGCCGCCGCACAGTTGACGAACACCGATCCCGTCGAGCACAGCCTCACGGCGATGGAGGGCGGCTACATGTTCTCGATGGCCGTCTCCAGCGGCGCCTCGCTGCTGGTGACCACCACCAGGGACGCGGACATCGGTGAGGTCAGCTACATGATGTCCGAACTGATCAACCAGGTCGGCGACGCGCTGTCTCCCCAGGTCCGGGAGCCGAGCACCGAGCTTTCGCACTGACCGCCGGGCCGTTCCCGTACGACCGCGCCACCTGCACCACCCGCTCCGTCCGTACGACCAGCACCACCGCACCACCCGGTCGTCGCCCACGTCGAGCCCGCTCGACAACCACTCGACCCGTTTTGCCCGTTCCTACCGATGAGAGAGCTTATGTTCTTCGATGTGTCCATTTCGCGCCGCCGCAGATTCCGGCCGGCCGGCGCTGCCGCCCTCGCCCTCGGTCTCGCGGCCGTCACCGGGTGCAGCAGTGACAGCGGAGCCGGCGACGACACCGTGAAGATCGGCCTGGTGGCCTCCCTGTCCGGCACCTACAAGCCGGTCGGCACCGACCTGCGAGCCGGCTTCGAGCTGTACCTGGACACCCACGACAACAAGCTGGGTGGACGCGAGGTCGAACTCATCGTGGCGGACGAGGGAGACGGTCCGCCGACCGCCGTTCCCGCGGCCACCAAGCTGGTCAAGAAGGACAAGGTCGACGCGCTGACAGGCCTCGTCAGCGGCGGCTCGGTCAACGCGGTGCTGCCGCTGGTCGACCAGGCCAAGATCCCCTTCCTCGGGTCGAACGGCCGGCCGGTCATCAAGGACCTCGAGTACGTGTGGACGACGAGCTTCCTGTCCGACGAGCCGGGCAAGGCCATCGCCCCGTACGTCAAGGAGAAGGTCGACGGACCGGTCTACGCGATCGGCCCCGACTACCAGGGCGGCTACGACGAACTGCGCGGTTTCACCGACGAGTTCAAGCGCGTAGGAGGTGAACTCGCCAACCCGGACGGCGAGACCACCTGGACTCCGTTCCCGAAGACCACCAACTTCATGCCGTACTTCGCCGAGATCGCCAAGACGGACGCCAAAGCGGTGTACTGCTTCTACGCCGGCAAGGCCGCGATCGACTTCGCCAAGCAGTACGCGCAGTCCGACATCGCCGATCTGCCGCTGTACACGGCCTTCGTCACCGAGGGCAGTGTGCTCCAGGCGCAGGGCGACGCGGCGAAGGACATCTACTCGGTCCTGAACTACGCGGCCGACCTCGACAACGCGGCCAACCGCAAATTCGCCGCCGACTGGACGGCCAAGCACGACACGCAGCCCACCACGTACGCGATGGCGTCGTACGACGCGGCTGCCGTGCTGGACACGGCGATCGCCGATGCCGCGAAGGACGGTGACGTGACGCCGCAGACCATCAACAAGGCCATCGCGGGCCTGGGCCAGATCGACAGCCCGCGCGGCGCCTGGGAATTCGGCGACAAGGCGCACTCGCCGGTACAGGCCTGGTATCTGCGTCAGGTGCGGCCGGACGGTAACCAGCTGGCCAACGTCATGGTCCAGGACCTGGCTACGCTCGGCGGCTGACATGGAACTCCTCGATGCCCACCTCATGCCGGCGGTGGACGGGACGGCCTACGGGCTGCTGCTGTTCGTGGTCGCCGCCGGCCTGAGTCTCGCCTTCGGCACCGCGGGCGTGCTGAACCTCTCGCACGGCACGCTGTACGCGATCGGCGCCTACACGGGGGCCGAGTTGAGTGACGGAACCTGGGGCGGCCTCGCGCTCGGGCTGGCCGCCGGAACCGCGGCGGCGTGCGTCGCCGGAGCGGGGCTGTCCGCCGCGACGGTTCCGCTCGCCAGGCGTGGGCATCTCGCTCAAGCACTGCTGACCTTCGGGCTCGCCCTGGTCGGCGGTGATCTGCTCATCCAGCTCTTCGGGGCGGACGAGCTTCCGGTACGCGTCCCCGAGGCGCTCGACTCCTCGGTGATGCTGCTGGGCCACCGGTACCCCGCGTACCGGCTCTGCTTCATCGTGATGGCCGTGCTGCTCGCCGCTTTCGGCACATGGGTGCTGACCCGGACCCGCGTGGGCGCGGCGGTACGGGCCGCCGCCGACGATC
>NZ_FMDK01001032.1 GCF_900091995.1 Streptomyces sp. MnatMP-M17 | reverse complement strand
CTTGCCGCCACCGCCGCCGCCGAGCGTCTTGGCGGCGGTACGGACCAGGTCACCGGCCTTGAGACCACGTCGGCGAGCGGCCTCGTTGGTGGCGATGACCGTCAGCGGACGCCCGTTGGCCGTGGTGAACAGGGCCACGACGGCCGGCCGGTCGGCGGCCCCGGACTGCTGGTCCAGCCGGCCGCGGACATCGAGGACCAGCTTGCGCAGATCGTCGGCCGAGGTGCCGTCCGGGACCTGTCCGGTGACCAGAGCCGTGCCGCGTACGTCAATGGCACTCGCGGCCAGCCCGGCGGCGGCGGCGAGAACCTTCTCGGCGCGGAACTTCTCGATCTCCTTCTCGGCGTCCTTGAGCTTGGCGAGCATCCCGGAGATCTTCTCGGGCAGTTCCTCCGAGCGGCCCTTGACCAGCTCCTGGAGCTGGGCGACGACGGTGTGCTCCTTGGCCAGGAAGCTGTACGCGTCGACACCGACCAGGGCCTCGATACGCCGTACGCCCGAGCCGATCGAGGACTCGCCGAGCAGCTTCACCAGACCGAGCTGGGCCGTGTTGCGGACATGCGTACCGCCGCAGAGCTCCTTGGAGAAGTCGCCGATGGTGACCACCCGGACCCGCTCGCCGTACTTCTCGCCGAACTCGGCGATGGCGCCCTGCTTCCTGGCCTCGTCGATGCCCATCACCTCGGCGTGGACATCCAGCTCCCGGGCGAGGACCTCATTGATCTTCTGCTCGACATCGAGCAGGACCGTGCCGGGTACGGCGGCGGGCGAACCGAAGTCGAAGCGGAAGCGGCCCGGCGAGTTCTCGGAACCGGCCTGGGCGGCCGTCGGGCCGAGGGCGTCGCGCAGCGCCTGGTGTGTGAGGTGGGTGGCGCTGTGGGCACGGGCGATGGCGCGGCGGCGGTTCAGATCGATGGCGGCATAGGCGGAGGCGCCCACCGTCACCTCGCCGACCTGCACGGATCCCTTGTGCACGGAGACTCCGGGCACCGGCTGCTGGACATCGCGCACCTGCACGACCGCACCGGTGTCGAGCCTGATCCGGCCCTGGTCGGCGAGCTGGCCGCCGCCCTCGGCGTAGAAGGGCGTGCGGTCGAGGACGATCTCGACCTCGTCGCCCTCGGTGGCGGCGGGCGAGGGCACACCGTCGACCAGCAGTCCGACGATCGTGGACTCGCCCTCGGTGGCGGTGTAGCCGGTGAACTCGGTGGTGCCGCTGTCGTCGGCGACCGAGCGGTACGCGGAGAGATCGGCGTGGCCGGACTTCTTGGCCTTGGCGTCGGCCTTGGCCCGGTCGCGCTGCTCCTTCATCAGCCGGCGGAAACCGTCCTCGTCCACGGACAGGCCCTGCTCGGCGGCCATCTCCAGGGTGAGGTCGATCGGGAAGCCCCAGGTGTCATGGAGCAGAAAGGCCTTGTCGCCGGAGAGGATCGCGCCGCCCGCGGCCTTGGTCTCGGTGACGGCCGTGTCGAGGATGTTCGTACCGCCCTTGAGGGCCTTGAGGAAGGCGGCCTCCTCGGCGACGGCCACGGTCTCGATACGCCGGCGGTCGGTCTCCAGCTCCGGGTACTGCTGTCCCATCGTCTTGATCACGACATCGGCGAGATCGGCGACGACCGGTTCCGTGGCGCCGAGCAGACGCATATTGCGGATGGCACGGCGCATGATGCGGCGCAGCACATAGCCGCGTCCCTCGTTGCCCGGTGTGACTCCGTCACCGATGAGCATCACGGAGGTACGGATATGGTCGGCCACCACACGCAGCGCGACATCGGTGGTGTGGTCGGAGCCGTACCGCACTCCGGTGAGCTCGGTGGCCTTGTCCATGACCACCCGCAGGGTGTCGGTCTCGTACATGTTCTGTACGTCCTGAAGGATCATGGCGAGACGTTCGAGGCCGAGACCCGTGTCGATGTTCTTGGACGGCAGGTCGCCGAGGATCTCGAAGTCCTCCTTCGAGGTGCCCTCGCCGCGCTCGTACTGCATGAAGACCAGGTTCCAGATCTCCACATACCGCTCGTCGTTGACGGCCGGGCCGCCCTCGATGCCGAACTCGGGGCCTCGGTCGTAGTTGATCTCCGAGCAGGGACCGCAGGGCCCGGGGACGCCCATCGACCAGAAGTTGTCCTTCTTGCCCAGCCGCTGGATGCGCTCGGCCGGTACGCCGATCTTCTCCCGCCAGATCTGCTCGGCCTCGTCGTCGTCCAGATAGACGGTGATCCACAGCCGCTCGGGATCGAGCCCGTATCCACCGTCGGCCACGGGAGTGGTGAGCAGCTCCCAGGCGTAGGTGATGGCGCCTTCCTTGAAGTAGTCGCCGAAGGAGAAGTTGCCGCACATCTGGAAGAAGGTGCCGTGCCGGGTGGTCTTGCCGACCTCTTCGATGTCCGGCGTACGGACACACTTCTGGACGCTGGTGGCGCGCGGCGCGGGCGGCTTGACCTCGCCGAGGAAATACGGCTTGAAGGGCACCATGCCGGCCGGGACCAGCAGCAGAGTCGGGTCGTCCGCGATGAGCGACGCCGAAGGCACGACGGTGTGCCCGCGCTCCTCGAAGAAGCTCAGCCAGCGGCGGCGGATTTCGGCCGACTCCATCAGTGGTCCTCATTCCGGTTGTGCGGGTTGTAGGAGTGTGTGGTTCCGGTACGGTGCGTGGTCCCGGTGCGTTCGGTGTGTTCGATGGCGGCCAGCCGCCGGGGAGCGGGAAGCGCGCGGTCGACCGGCGCCTCCAGGCCCAGTGCCTCGCCCAGCTCGGCTTCGCGCCGCGCCATGCCCGCTCTCACGTCAACAGCGAATTCCCTCACCTTGTGCCCGGCGTCGATCGCCTTGTTCGCCGCCTGGGCGGCGAGGCTCTCCGGAGTGAGCTGCCTGAGCTTGCGGTGGACCTTGGTGGTGGCCCAGACGCCGGCTGCGGCGCCCGCGGTGAACCAGAACGTACGGCGGAGCATCGCTGCGTCAACCCTTCTTGTTCCTGCGCCGGGCGGACGGGAGCGTACGGCCGACGACCACCCTGCGGCGGTCGGCCGCC
>NZ_FMDK01000743.1 GCF_900091995.1 Streptomyces sp. MnatMP-M17 | reverse complement strand
CACTCCCGCCACCCCGGCGAAAGACCAGGTCAGACAGCGAAATCCTGCTGGAGTACTAGGACTGGCTCGGCCCATGGGCGGAGCGGTGCCGTTTCACGCACATGCCCAAGAGAGCTACGGTCACAGCCGTGTTCAGCCAGGTCTCGGACTGCTGGAGGAACAGCGGCCCATGCTGTGGCTAGCCAGGAGTTGCAGGCAGTCCGCGAGGCAGGGCGTGCACAGTCGCTCCCATGGCGTGGGGCGAGGTCGGGCATGCCTTGGTTTACGGCGTCGTCGGCGCGGGGAAAGCCCCACCACGTTCTCCTTCGAGAGTCGTCGACACGGGGCCCTGGCTGAGGCTCTCAACTTCAACACCAGGGTCCCGATGGCGCTCAGCACGATCGCTGAGCGCGGTCGACATCAAGCGGAGCGTGTCGATATTTCCCGGGCTGTTTCCGCGTCTGCGCTCACGAACGGGCCATAGATAGAGGCAGGTTCTCTGCCTTCACCTCCGCGCCGTCCGACCTCCGCCCACACTCTCTCCCCGTACGACCATCGGAATTTCCCCTGGCGAGAGGCCCTTCGAGGGGTTGCCAGCGGGCTCCGTTCTCATGCCTGCATGACCTGCCGACCCGGGGCCTCACGGGGTGTCGCGAGCTGTCCGACGGCGCGACGAACACATCGGCGCCGTGGCAGCACTTGCACGTAAACCCAACAACGGATTCCGGACATTCTCTCCCAACCTTGCATACATGCCCGACAGGGCGGTGATCCTCCCTTCGGTGGGTCCAGATGCAATTGCATCTGGACGACGGGGAGTTCATTCACCGCAGGAGGCAGTCCGGTGAGGAAGCCGACGAGTGCCACACGACCTACGGGGGTCGTCTGGCGAAAGAGTTCACACAGCCTTCCCGAGGGGGCATGCGTTGAGATCGCGCAGCCGCTCACAGGGGAGGTCTTCTTCCGCGATTCGAAGGTCCGACGCAGTCCGGTCGTGACCGTGTCCCACTCCTCTGCTGCAGCTTTCGTGTCGGCGTTGGTCTCAGGCAGTATCTGAGGCGATGCCGGCGCACCGCCGCGTAAAGCGTGTGTGCTTCTGCAACTTCATGACCGTTCACATGGTTCGCCCAGCGCGCAGCGGGTCCGGGCCTGCTGCGCGCTCATTTCATAACTCGCTTGCGACACACAGGCGAGAAGGTCGTTCAGCTCTGGACATCGGCAATAACCGACCAGCAGGCACGGGAATAATGCAAGTGCATCCTGCTGCCCCGCACGGGGGGCAGCAGGACACATCGATGAACCGGGGGACCCCAGTGGGAAACCAGCCCGCACCCGAACGGGGCGGCATGGAAGTGGACTTAGGGCAGGACAGGCCCCACAGTGCGCGGATGTACGACTTCTACCTCGGCGGAAAGACGAACTACGCCGTGGACAGAGAGGTAGCCCGCGAGGTCATCAAGGCGTTTCCTGCGGTCGAGACGGTGGCCCGCGCGAACCGTGCCTACATGCACCGCGCCGTGCGGCATCTGGCGCAGCGGGGAGTGCGCCAGTTCATCGACGTGGGCACCGGCATTCCCACCGCACCAAACCTCCACAATGTGGTGCAGGAGGTCGAACCGGAATGCCGGGTCGTCTACGTGGACAACGATCCGATCGTACTGGTCTACGCGGATTCATTGCTGTACGGAACCCCGGAGGGACGGACTGGCTACGCGCAAGCCGACGCCACGAGGCCAGATGAACTTCTGGCCGCGGTAAAGGCCGAGGACATCATCGACTTCAACCGTCCCGTGGGCCTGTCCCTTCACGCCCTACTGCACTTCGTGCCCGACGAGCAAGATCCGTACGACCTCGTGGCCCACCTCCTGGACCAGTTGCCCGTCGGCTCTTACTTGACACTGTCCCACTGCACCGGTGACTTCGCCCCAGAAGCATGGCAGACCATCGTCGAGACATACGCGCAGCGGGGAACCCCTCTGCAGGTGCGCTCCCGGGGAGAGGTTCTCCGTTTCTTCAACGGCCTGGATCTCGTGGAGCCCGGGGTCGCCCTGGCGCATCACTGGCGTCCGGAGCCTGGGAGCGGCCCCAGTCTCGTCAGTGACGCGCAGGTGTCCTTGTACGTAGGTGTGGCGCGCAAGCCGTGACTGAGGACTCCGGGAGCGCGCGTCAGCGGTAGTAGTTGGACGTCAGCAGATCGCGGAGCTTCTGTGTCGTCTTACCCGGCGCCAGGGAGCGGGCGCGAAGAAGGTCGAACGTCGTCACCCTGCGGTCTACAGAGTCCCCGTCCTGGATGACCAGGCCACCGTCGAAGCTTTCGGAGTAGGCGATGGTGGGGAGCAGGGTCTCGGCGAAGTCAAAGATGGTGGTGGGCCCGAGTTCCAGAGGGAGGTTGGGTCGGTTCAGCTCGGCGAGCCGGAGATGAAAGCGGCCGTCCTCGCCCAGATCGATCAGATGCTGCACTTGTCGGCGCATGATCTCCGCGTTACCGACGGTCCGCCGGACTGCCGCCTCATCGATCACACAGATCAGTTCCTTCCCGGGCGACTCGGTGAACATCGTCTGACGCTCCTTGCGGAGCTGTGCCAGGGCGGTGTGATGGCTTCGGGTCCCCCGTCCCCGTTCGATGAGCGCCCGAGCGTATTCCGGAGTCTGCAGCAGCCCGTGGAGGTACAGGGGCTCGTAGGACTTGATGCGCCAGGCCATGTCCTCGAAGCTCAGCACGGCTTGCAGGTACTGGGATGCGATCCCTGACCACGGCTTCCACCACATGGGCCGGTTAGCGATCTGTACCAGTTCCTGAAACGGTTGCTGCTCACTCGCATCGTTCATCTCGTACAGCGAGAACAAAGCCGGCAGGTCCTGTTCCTTGACCTTGACCTGGCCGCTTTCGATTCTGCTGGTCTTCGACAGCGACCAACCCAGGCGCCGGGACACCTCCTGCTGCTGCAGCCCCACAGCTTCGCGCCGACGGCGCAGCTCCTTGCCCAGCACCATGCGAGGAGCGGACGGTGCTGCCTCGTTCTTCAGGAACCGGACCCGGGGGCTGGCCTTCTGGCCGACAGGATCGTCAGGTTCCTCGGCGCCCGCCAACTGCTGGCTCACATCAACTCCTCGATAACCAGTGCGTTCTGTGATGCCTTCGATGCTCATAGTGCACGACGACTGGCCTTCCGGGCCGAGTATCGTAAGAAAGTCCTATATCACCCATCTGGGTGTCCTGAATATGCCGTTGGCCCATCCACTGTCATCGGTGGTAGATCCTCCCGAGAGTGATCACGGTGGCCAGCCCGTGGCGAGCGAGCTGATGCTCATCGCGCACGCGAAGGCCGCTTGGACTCAAGGTCACCAGATGGCGGATCAAAATTGGTTCACAGTCCGCCAGTACTGCATGCCTCGGTCAGGGGCCGCGCATCGCGCAGGCCAGCAGATCATCACAGGCAAGATCTTCAAGCTCCACACTGGCGTCGCCTGCATGATCTACCGGAACACCCTGAGCACGGAAGGCGGCACAGCCCGCTCCCGCCTTCCGGAGCCGATTCCCAAAGAACCACGGCAACCGCAGCTGACCGCCGTCCAGAACAGAGGGGTGCCACCGCCATGCGGTGGCACCCTTCTGTGTTCGGTGAGGTTCATGGCCCAGGTTCGTCGCTCGTCTACTCCAGGTAGGTGCCGGCGAATGCGCCGTCGAAGCCCATGGCAATCAGGCCCTGTTCGAGGCTGGGGTAGTGCGTCCTGTTCGGGATGGCGATCATGGCGTCGAAGTCGGCGCGGGTGATTTCGGGTTCGAGCCACTGGTTGCTGCAGCGGCAGCGGATCCAGACGTTGCGGCCGTGGTTGATGAGCAGCCAGTCACGCCGGGCTCGGCACGCCGAGCACCGGACGGGGATCCCCCGCAAGGACAGTTCCTGCGGGTGGTTGAGGCCGCGTGTGGCGCCGGGGCCGCTGGGCGGCTGGGTCTCGTACTGGAGCTGCCGCAGGGGTTCGCTTCCGGCAGGGGCTGCAGGGAGGACGGGGGTCGTCTCGGTGGGGTGGTCTGTCGGTCTGAGCACGGGCGTCCTTCTCCCGGTCGAGGGCCTTCTCTGTCATCCGTAACAGCCGTCGGAGCCGGTTGTCCAGAGGTTTCGCGCACTCCAGCAGGCCGGTGGTGGCCTGCCGGACTGCTGGTCAGCGGCGCGGCGGGCGGTTGTGCGGGTCCGCCGTGGCCGGGCGAGTCCGCGTCGGAGGTGTGGTCCGTACGCCGGTCCTGCTGGCCGCGGGTTTGGTACGGCCGGTGTCGGCCTGCGGGCGGTGGGCGGTGTCGCCTGGGTGTGCGGGGAGGTGGGCGAGGCGTCGCAGTCGCCAGACCAGGACGTCGTTCACGTCCTCGGCGGTGTCCAGTTCGCGCATGTCGATAGCCTGCTGCAGGAGGGCCCTGGGGTCGTGGCCTGCCTGTTCGGCCTGGGCCAGAGTGGCGGCCAGGGCGTCGGTCTTCGTCCCGGTTCCGGCGTGTGTGGTGTTGTCGGGCAGGGCGGCCCGGATGGTGGCTTCGTGCCTGCGGCGTTCGGGTTCGGGCAGGGCGTGGCCTTGGGCGCGCAGGGTTCGCATGGATGTGGCGGCGGCCTGGCGGTAAGCGGCGCGTAGGTGCTCGGCTGCCTGGTGGGAGGCGGCGGCCTGTTGGGCGTGTCCGCGGGCGGAGTGCCAGCGGGCGGCGGCGATGGTGACGAGGACGAGGGTGGACAGGAGCATGGCGGTGGTGCCGCCGTCTTCTCCCCGGCCGAGTGCGCCGCCGGCCTGGATGATGCCCCGCGCAGCGGAGCGCAGGGCTCGGGTGTCGGCATGTTCGGCGCGGAGGTGGCTGCGGGTGGCGCGTTCGAAGGTGCGGGCTGCGGCGCCCAGTTCAGCGCGGGTGGCGGCCGGGGAGGTCTGGGCGAGGGCGTCGAGGAGTTCGCCGACGCCGACGAGTTGGGCGGCGGCTTCGTCGTCGCTGTCCAAGGAAATCGCGGCGCGCTCGGCGATTCCGGTGGCGGTGCGTCGTCCCCGGGCGGGCAGTGACCACTTCGACTCGGCGGCGCCGGTCTCCGGCAGCCCGGTCGTGTCAGGGGTTGCGCTGTCGAGGCGGCGCTGGATTCGGGGCAGGGAGAGGTCGGGGGCGAGGGTGGAGCCCGCGAACCACACCGGCTCGTTGCTGCCGTTCCGGTCGCCGGGCAGCGCGACCGCGTAGCCGAGGACATCCCCCGAGGAGCCCTGAGTGAGCTTAACCCGCAGGCCCTTCTCGCGGAGCCGGGCGAAGAACTCGGCTTCGCTGGCGGCTCCGGCCACCGCTTGACGGACGGCTTCACGGAGCGTCTCACGCGGGGTCTCGGCCCGCCCGTGGCGCTCAGCTTTGAACCGCTCCTGGCTGGTAGGGGCCTTGGCAGCGGTGCCGTCGCCCGGGTTGAGCTGCCGCAGACCGTAGTCCTTCTCTATACGACGCGCCTCGGCCTGCACCTTCCGCTTGTCGAACGCCAGCCCGGCCCGGCGGCCGTCCTGGCGCACCAGGGTGGCGGCGATGTGGATATGGTCCTCCGCGTGGCGGACGGCAACCCAGCGGCAGGCGGCGGTGTCGCCCACGGGGGCGACGCCGACGGCCTGGACGATACGGCGGGCGATGGCCGCCCAGTCGGCATCATCGAGAAGGCGGTCGCCGGGGTCGGCGCGGACCGAGCAGTGCCAGATCGTGGTAGCCGGTGCACGGTCGCCCAGGCCTTTGACGGGCTGATCGAGCTGGCCCGCGAGCTGGGCGACGGTATGGTGCGGATTACGTCCGGGATCGGGAGCGTAGCCGTTCCAGGAGGCGACCAGGTGCTGGTCGGTGTGCTCGTCACGTTTACCAGGGCCGAACAGATAGCGGATCAGACCGTACGTACCACCGGCGCCGGTACGGATCTTGGGGATCACCGGCGTACCAGCCAGGCCACCGCGTCATCGACACCGGCCAGCGCCATGTCGACGCGGTGCAGGAGTTGTCGAAGGTCGCCGGCGGGCCGACCGCCGGAGTTGAGGTAGTGCGCGACCTGGTTGAGGTTATTGCCGACAGCGGCGAGCTGCCGGTTGGACTCCATGAGTTCCTGCACACCGCGCCGGTAATCGGCAACCGCGGCAGTGGGGCTGGTACTCGTCGCGGCAGCGAGGGTGGCTGCGGCAGCGTAGCCGCCGGGTGCGAGGTAAGCGGCGTCGGCCGCTTCTTGCACAGCAGCCCACTCGGCTTCGCTGAATCGGGGGCAGACGCGGTGCGGGCGCAAGGTGCTCTGGCGCAGTCGGCGGCGGGGCGCGGCGCGGACGGTGGCGCGCGGTCGTGGTTGCTCCCCCGTCGACGGCACCCCTGGGCCGTCTTCCCGTTCGGCAGCGGGCCCCCCTGGGTCTGCTGCCGAACGAGAAGCTCCCGCCCCCTCCGGGGCGGGAGCGGGGTAAGGACTCCTTACCCCACAACTTGCTCCGTCTGGAGCCAACTTGGGTTCACGCAACGGTTCAGGGTCAGTACCCGCCGGGTCGTTCGCGCTCACCGGCTCGGCTCCGTGTCCTGCTGGCGGACGTCGCGCAGGACCGTCTCGATCCAGTCCATGGCCAGGACCGGGTGATGCAGTGTCCAGGGGGCGCCGTGTGAATGGCGTTGCACGGTCCAGGTGTTGTCGGGGCCGGGTTCGGCGCAGTGGAGGTGGCCGTACTGGTGCAGGACGGTGAGCCAGGTGTCCACCTCGGCCGCTGTGGCGGGGGTCGTGCGCATGGCGGTACTCTCCGGGTCGATTCAGGTAAGTCGTGGGGGCAGGGCGCGTTGCGCCGGGGGGGG
>NZ_FMDK01000607.1 GCF_900091995.1 Streptomyces sp. MnatMP-M17 | reverse complement strand
ACCACCCCCACGCCGCCCAGCGTGGCCGCGGCCAGAGCCAGCCGCTCCTCGCCGCCCAGCGTGCGGGCATCGGTGCCCGAGGTCAGCGCGAGCAGCCCCGCGAGGCCCACACTCGCCATGATCGCGCCACGCCAGGCCGTGCGCCCGGCCCTGCGGCCCACGAAGAGCGCCGCCATGGGCAGGGCGAAGACTATGGTGAGCGCACCGAGCGGCTGGACCAGGCTGAGCGGCCCGTACGCCAGCGCCACCACATGGAGCGTCGCGCCCAGACCGTTCAGCACCACGGCCGCCCACCATGCCCCGTGGTGCAGCGGCGCGTAGGGACGGTCCGGGGTGTTCGCCGCGACGCGCTCCTGGAGGATCGCGCCGGTCGCGTACGCGACGGCGGAGACCAGGGAGAGAAGCACGGACAGCGCGAGGGCACTCATGTCTTCCACGATCTCTCTTCCGTGTGTTCCGGTCGTCGTCCTGGAGAGGTCAATCCTGTGTACTGCTGTCGTAGTACTGGGTGGAGCGAGATGTCCTCCCACGGAGGGTCGTCCAGGTCAGTGCCGGATGGATGGCCCTCGGCCGCGGTGATCCGGCCGGTGTGGTCCGGTACGGCAGGGCCGATCGCGGCCCGTCGCGACACCGGTCGCCGTCGTGCTCTTCCGCCCAGGCCGAATCCGGGTGACCATGACAGGGCTGCGATCGCCGGGCGAGAACGGGGGATGGCGTGAAAGTCGGCCTGCTCACGCGCGAATATCCGCCGGACGTCTACGGCGGCGCGGGCGTCCATGTGGAATTCCTGGCCCGGGAGCTGCGCTCCCTGACCGATCTCGAAGTGCACTGCTGGAGCGCGGGCGAGGAGCCCGCCGCGGCGGCGGAGCCGGGAGTGGTCCGCCACCGGGCCGCGCCCGGACTCGACGGCGCCAATGACGCCCTGCGCACCTTCTCCGTGGATCTGTCGATGGCGGCGGCGCTCGACGGGCGCGAGCTGGTCCACTCGCACACCTGGTACGCCAATCTCGCCGGCCATGTCGCCAAGCTGATGTACGGCATCCCGCATGTGGTGACCGCCCACTCCCTGGAACCGCTGCGGCCCTGGAAGGCGGAACAGCTCGGCGGCGGTTACGCGCTGTCGAGCTGGGCGGAGCGTACGGCGATCGAGGCCGCGGACGCCGTCATCGCCGTCTCCCGGGGGATGCGCGACGACATCCTCGCCTGCTATCCCGCGCTCGATCCCGGCCGCGTGCAGGTCGTATACAACGGCATCGACACCGGGCTCTACCGTCCCGACCACGGCACCGCCGTACTGGACCGGATCGGCCTTGATCCCGAGCGGCCCTATGTGCTCTTCGTCGGCCGGATCACCCGCCAGAAGGGCGTCCCGCATCTGCTGCGCGCAGCCCGCGCCCTCGATCCCGGTGCCCAGCTCGTGCTGTGCGCGGGCGCTCCCGACACGCCCGAGATCGGCCGGGAGTTCCGGGAGCTGGTCGAGGAGCTGGGCCGGACCAGGGACGGTGTGCACTGGATCCCGGAGATGCTGCCGCGCCCCGAGGTGATCCAACTCCTCACCCATGCCACGGTGTTCGTCTGTCCGTCGGTGTACGAGCCGCTCGGTATCGTCAATCTGGAGGCCATGGCCTGCGGAACGGCCGTCGTCGCCTCGGCCGTCGGCGGTATTCCCGAGGTGGTGGACGACGGGACGACCGGACTGCTCGTGCCGTACGACGAACGCCACCCGGAGGCCTTCGAGTCAGGGCTCACCGAGGCCCTCAACCGGGTGCTGGACGATCCCGAGTCGGCGGCGCGGATGGGCGCGGCGGGCCGGGAGCGCGCCGTCGGCGCGTTCGGCTGGGACCGGATCGCCCGCCGTACGTACGAGGTGTACCAGGAGCTTCTCAAGTCCGAATAGAGGGAGCGGCGATGCGTGGTGGACCTTCGGTGCTCGGGATCGTACTGGCGGGTGGCGAGGGCAAGCGCCTGATGCCGCTCACCGCGGACCGGGCCAAACCAGCGGTGACCTTCGGCGGTACGTACCGTCTCGTCGACTTCGTCCTGTCGAATCTGGTGAACGGCGACATCCTGCGGATGTGTGTGCTGACGCAGTACAAGTCGCACTCGCTGGACCGCCATGTCAGCACCACCTGGCGGATGTCCAGCCTCCTCGGCAACTATGTGACGCCCGTTCCCGCCCAGCAGCGGCTGGGACCGCGCTGGTATCTGGGCAGCGCGGACGCCATTCTCCAGTCCCTCAATCTCGTCCATGACGAACAGCCCGACTACATCGCGGTGTTCGGCGCCGACCATGTGTACCGGATGGATCCGCGCCAGATGCTCAGACAGCACATCGAGAACGGCGCGGGCGTCACCGTCGCCGGGATCAGGGTGCCGCGTGCCGAGGCCTCGTCCTTCGGAGTCATCACACCGGCCTCGGACGGCACTCAGGTGGAACGGTTTCTGGAGAAGCCGTCCGATCCGCCGGGCCTGCCGGGCGATCCGGACCGTGTCTTCGCCTCGATGGGCAACTATCTCTTCACCACCAAGGTCCTTGTCGACGCGCTGCACCGGGACGCGGAGGACGAGAACTCGGTGCACGACATGGGCGGGTCCATCCTGCCGATGCTCACCGAGCGCGGCATGGCCCAGGTCTACGACTTCCAGGACAACCATGTGCCGGGCGAGACACCGAGGGAGCACGGCTACTGGCGAGATGTGGGCACGCTCGACTCGTACTACGAGGCGCACATGGATCTGATCTCGCACCAGCCGGTGTTCAATCTCGACAATCGCCGCTGGCCCATCTACACGCATCCGGGCCAGTTGCCGCCCGCGCGCTTCGTGGCGGGCGGGATCGCCAGCGACTCGATCGTCGGGCCCGGCTGTGTCATCCGGGGCCAGGTCACCCGCTCCGTGCTCTCGCCGGGAGTGGTGGTGGCGGAGGGCGCGGTGGTACAGGGCTCCGTGCTGCACGACAACGTACGGATCGGGCGCGGCGCGGTGGTGCGCGGCTCGATCCTCGACAAGAACGTGGATGTGCCGCCCGGCGCGACGATCGGTGTCAATCCCGGGCGCGACCAGGAGCTCTACACCGTCTCGAAGAACGGAGTCATCGCCCTGGGCAAGGGACAGCGGGTCGTCTGACCGGTCCGGGCGGAGGTGCCAGGACTCCGGCACCTCTGCCCGGACCGGCCCGTACGGTCAGAGCATCCGGCGCCGTCGGCCCAGCCAGGTCTGGGCGATCACCACCACCGCGAGAAACGCTCCGCTGACGACCTGCTGATACGCCGAGTCGAGCGAACCGATCTGGTTGATCACATTCTGGATGACCTTCAGCAGCAGGACGCCCACGAGCGAACCGCTGATGAAGCCGAAGCCGCCGGTCAGCAGTGTGCCGCCGATGACCACGGCGGAGATCGCCTCCAGCTCCAGACCTGCGCCGAGAATGGTCACGCCGGAGACCAGCCAGGCCGCGTTCAGCGCTCCCGCGAGTCCCGCGCAGAGCCCGGAGAGCGTGTAGACGGCGATCTTCGTACGGGCCACCGGAGCGCCCATCAGGGCCGCCGCGTCCTCGTTGCCGCCGACCGCGTACACATACTGGCCGAACCGGCTGCGGCGCAGCGCGATCGCGCCCAGCACGAAGAGCGCCGCGGTGATCCACACCGGCACACCGATTCCCAGCAGCGTGTCCTGGCCGAGCCGGGCGAAGAAGGACGTCTCGTCCACCAGATAGGTGGTGGAGCCCTCGTCGGTGACCGACAGCAGCACACCGCGCGCCAGCAGCATCGCCGCCAGCGTCACGATGAACGGCGCCAGCCGGGCCCGTGCGATCAGCAGTCCGTTGACCAGACCGATCACTCCGCAGACCGCCAGCGGCAGCAGCAGCGCGACGGCCGTGCCGTACCGGGAGCCCCAGGCGGCGAGCACACCGCCGAGCGCGAACAGCGAGCCCACCGAGAGATCGATACCGCCGGTGATGATGACAAAGGTCATGCCGAGGGCGACCACGGCGAGGAACGCCGAGGAGACCGCCATGTTCGCCAGATTGTCGCCGGTCGCGAAGGTGTCGAAGCCGATCGAGGCGGCGAGCGCCACCAGGATCAGCGTCACGAGCGCTCCGTGCTGCTGCGCGAGCGCGCTGAGCCGCTCGGCCCGCCTCGCGCCGGGCTCTTCCTCCGGCACCGGCGCGGAACCGCCCTTGCCTGAGCTCCCGCCCTTCCCGGGGTTCCCGCCCTTCCCCGAGCTTCCGGCCTTCCCGGTCTCCACCGTGGTCACCGCTTCCCCCGTTCCCGTGCCGCGTAGACCGCGAGCACGATCACCACGGCCTGGGCGATCTGCGTCCAGGACGGCGGCAGATCGTGCTTGATGAGCGTGGCGGTCAGCAACTGGATCAGTACGGCGCCCGCCACCGTGCCGCCGATCCTGATCCGTCCGCCGCTCAGCGGAGTCCCGCCCACCACCACGGCGGTGATCGCGGACAGCTCCATCAGACTGCCGAGCGAGGTCGGATCGCTCGCCTGGAGACGGGCCGTGGCCAGCACTCCCGCGATCGCGGCGAGCACGCCCGAGCAGACATAGACAAGGATCAGCACCCGCCGCACCGGGAGCCCGGCGAGCTTCGCCGCCGGCCGGCTGTCACCGATCGCGAGGAGCTGCCGGCCGAAGGTGGTGCGCCGTACGGTGAAGCCGACGGCGAGCGCCAGCACGGCCGCGATCAGTACCGGATAGGGAACGCCGAGTAGATCGTCCGAGCCGAGCGCCGCCATTCCCGGGTCCCGTACATCCTTGAGCTGCGGGAGCAGTACGAGCGCCAGCCCGCGGCCCGCGACCATCAGGGCCAGCGTCGCCACGATCGGCTGCACGCCGATGAACGCGATCAGTGAGCCATTGGCGAGTCCGACCGCGGCTCCGCCGACGAGCGCGGCGATCAGCGCGATCCAGGGCCCGTAGCCGAGATAGAGCGAGAGCAGCGAGGTCGACAGCGCCATCACCGAGCCGACCGACAGATCGACGCCCTCGCTGCCGATGGCCAGCGCCATGCCGAGCGCCACGACGAGAACGGGAGCGACCTGCACCGCCTGGGTGCGGAAGTTCTCCGCGGACAGGAAGTGCGGAGTGAAGAGGACATTGGCCAGCAGCAGAACGGCCACGCCCGCGTAGACGCCGTACTCCTGAAGGAGTGTCAGCGCCCGCGTCCGGTCCAGCGGTACGCGCCGTGGCGCCGCCAGCTCAGTCATCACGGTCTCCGCCCTCCTCAGCGGCGATCGCGCGCAGCAGCCGCTCCTCCGTCACCTCGGTCCCGGTCAGCTCCGCCACCACCGCGCCGTCCCTGAGCACCACGACGCGGTCGGAGCCCTCGATCAGCTCCTCCATGTCGGAGGAGATCAGCAGCACTCCGAGTCCCTCGTCCGCGAGTTCGTCGATCAGGCCCTGTACCTCGGCCTTGGCACCGACGTCGATGCCCCGGGTGGGCTCGTCCAGCAGCAGCACCTTGGGCCGCATCGCGAGCCACCGGGCGAGCAGCACCTTCTGCTGATTGCCGCCGGAGAGCTCACCGGCCTTCTGGTGCGGTGAGGACGCCTTGATCCGCAGCCGCTTCACAAAGGTGTCCACCACCCGGTCGATCCGGGCGTCGTCCACCAGACCGAAGCGGGCGAGTCCGGGCAGCGCGGCCAGCGCGATGTTCTCCCGTACGGAGAGTCCGGGCACGATGCCCTCGGCCTTGCGGTCCTCGGGCAGCAGACTGATGCCCGCCCTGATCGCGGCGGGCGTGGAGCCGGTCCGTACGGGAACGCCCGCCACCAGCACCCGGCCCGAGTCGGCCGGCAGCGCCCCGGCGATGGCTCTGACGGTCTCGCTGCGGCCGGAGCCGAGCAGTCCGCCGAGTCCCACCACCTCGCCGGGACGCAGCCGCAGGGACACTCCCCGCAGGGAGTGACGTACCGTCAGATCCGTTGCTTCGAGCACCGGTTCGCCGCCGGCCCGGTGCGCTCCGGTGAACTTGGTGCGGCCCTCGCCGCGTACCTCGCCCATCTCCCGGCCCAGCATCAGCGACACCAGCCTCAGCCGGTCGAGCTCCGCGAGGGAACCGGTGTGCACCCGCTTGCCGTCGCGCAGCACGGTGACGGTGTCACAGATCTCGTACAGCTCGTCCAGCCGGTGGCTGACATAGATCACCGCGATCCCGCGCTCCTTGAGCGTCCTGATCACCTCGAACAAGGTGCGGACCTCGCGCGGTTCGAGCGAGGACGTGGGCTCGTCCATCACGACCACCCGGGCGTCCGCCGCCATGGCCCGTGTCAGCGCCACCATCTGCTGGGCACCGACACCGAGTGAACGCAACGGCCGCCGTACATCGACCCGCAGCCCGAGCGCGCGCAGCGCCTCGTCCGCCGCGCGGTGCATCCGGCGGAAGTCGATCAGCCCGAGCCGGCCGCGCGGCTCGCGTCCGAGGAACAGATTGCGGGCCACGCTCATCAGCGGGACGAGATTGACCTCCTGGTAGATGGTGGAGATCCCGGCGCGCTGTGCCTCCAGCGGTGTGGCGAACCGGACCGGCCGGCCCTGGAGGACGATCTCGCCCTCGTCGGGCCGGTACACACCGGTGAGCACCTTGATCAGCGTGGACTTGCCGGCGCCGTTCTCGCCGATCAGCGCATGGACCTCGGCGGGCCGTACGGCCAGGTCCACACCGTCCAGCGCCCGCGCGCCGGGAAAGGTCTTGCTCAGTCCGGTGACCGACAGCACGTCAGTAGGCCTTGCCCAGACCGGACTTCGCGTTCTCCTCCGTGTACGCGCTGTCCTGGATGACGATGTCCTGGGCGACCTCCTCGCCCTTGGTGAAGGCGTCGAGCGTGTCGAAGGCGAGCGGTCCGAAGCGTGGGTTGGACTCGATCACTCCGGAGATCCAGCCGTCGACAATGCCCTGCACCGCGTTGCGCGTACCGTCCACGGTGACGATCTTGACGGCGCCGGGCTTCTTGCCCGCGCTCTTCAGGGCGTTGACCGCGCCGAGGCCCATCTCGTCGTTCTCGGCGTAGATCCCGGTGATGTCCGGATTGGACTGGATGAGCTGCTCGGTGACCTGCTGGCCCTTCTCCCGTGCGAACTCACCGGTCTGCTCGAACACCACGCGGAGACCGGGCGCCTCGGCCTCGATCCGGTCCTTGAAGCCCTTGGTGCGCTCGGTGGTGACATTGTTCCCGGCGGCGCCCAGCAGAATGGCGACCTCGCCTTTGCCGCCGGTCGCCTCGATCATCCGGTCCGCCGCCCGCTTGCCCTGCTCGATGAAGTCCGAGCCGATGAAGCTCACATAGTCCTTGCACGGAGCCGCGTTGATCTTCCGGTCGACGGTCACGATCGGGATCTTCCTGGCCGCCGCCGCGCGCAGCACAGGGCCCCAGCCGTCGGAGTTGAGCGGAGCGATCACCAGCAGGTCCGCGCCCTTGGCGATCAGGTCCTGGACATCGCTGATCTGCTTGGAGAACTGACTCTGCGCGTTGGCGGTGAGCAGCTTGACACCACGGCTCTCCGCCTCCGCCTTGATCGAGGCGGTCTCGGCGATCCGGAAGGGATTGGCCTCCTTCTCGGACTGGGAGAAGCCGACGGTCGCGGTGGCGAGATCGGTCTTCGCGCCGCCGAACTGCTCGACGGTGCAGGTCGCACCGCTCCCGGCGCCGGGAGTGGCGACCACCTGACCTGTGTCACCCGAGGCGGACGAGGACGTGTCACCGGCCGCGTCGTCCTCGGTCTTCGCACAGCCGGTGAGGGCGAGAGCGGCGGCGACGGCTGCGGCGAGAACAGTCTTGGCGGTGGTGCGGCGGACGGCGGAAGACTTCATGGCGGAACCCCATCTCGGCGCGGCCCCGGCGCGCTGAGCGCCCGCGGGAGGCCAACTCGTACGGTCAGTTGGTGCGTTGAGATTGTTCGGAAGGTTTTTACATCGTTGTACGAGACCTGTAAACCCCTCCTGTCGCACCGGTCCGGTGCGGCACGCTCACTGTCCGCCGCGTGTGCTCTCCCGCTCCACCAGGGCGAAATCCACGCGGAGTTCACGTGCCGCCGCAGTTTCGCGGTCCTCCGTCCCGCCGCGCAGCCGCTCCACCACCGACTGCACGGCGAGCCGGGCGATGGTCTGTTTGTCCGGTGAGATCGTGGTCAGCGTCACCATGCCGTAGCGGCCCTCGGTGATGTCGTCGAAGCCGACCACCGCGACATCCGCGGGCACCCGGAGCCCGCGCTCCCACAGCACCCGCATCGCTCCGATGGCGATCAGGTCGTTGTACGCGAAGACCGCGTCCGGCAGCACGCCGGAATCCAGCAGCCGCGCCATCGCCGCCGCGCCGTCCGCGTGCTCCCAGCCGCCCGTCGGCGCGACCAGGGAGTCCGGCGCGGGCACTCCGGCCGCGGTCAGCTCCGTACGCCAGCCGCGCAGCCGGAGCTGTGAGGGCTCGTTCGCCCGGTCCGTACGGGCGCCCAGGAAGGCGATCCTGGTGCGGCCGAGACCGAGCAGATGCCCTACCGCGGTCCTGGCCGCCGCGACATTGTCGATCGCGATGTGGTCGTACGGCAGGTCGTACTCCCGCTCGCCGAGCAGCACCAGCGGCGCGTCGTGGTCACGCCCGAGCAGATCCTCAGGGCACAGCTCGATGGGGCTCAGGATCAGCCCGTCGATGACCCGTGCCCGGAATCCCTGGCTGACCAGGATCTCCTGCTCACGGCGGCCACCGGTGTGGTCGAGCAGCACGGTGTACTCGTACTCGGCGGCCGCGTCGATCACCGCGCCGGCCAGTTCGGCGAAGTACGGATTGCCCAGCTCGGGCACGGCCAGCGCGAGAATGCCCGTACGTCCCTTACGGAGATGACGCGCAGTCAGATTCGGCCGGTAGCCCAGCTCGTCGATCGCCCGCTGGACCCGGGCGCGCATCGCCGGTGTGACATGCCGGTAGTTGTTGACCACGTTCGACACGGTCTTGATGGAGACGCCCGCACGCTCCGCGACGTCCTTGAGGCTGACGTTCATCGGCACTTCCCCTCCGGAGTGGTCCCGCGGGCCCGCCCCGCCCGTTTTGTTCAACGTTATACAAGGCGCCGATCCCGGCTCGGTCAGGGCCCTGGACAGTGGAGGAACGGCGTGCTGTCATGCCAACTGCCGTTCCTTCCAACGTTGTACAGACCGTCGCAACGAGCCGCCACCCTCAGTTTCAAGGAGGACTTGTGCGCATCCGAAGAAAACTGGCCCTCTTGCTCGCCGCCGTACTCGGCGTCGCGGGACTCATCGCGGTCCCGGCCGCCTCGGCTGCCGCCGACGACGATGCCGTCGAGGCCCGTGGCCTCAAGGGCGAGTACTACACCCAGTCCGCTCCCGGAGCCTTCGACTTCCATGAACTCAAGGCCACCGTCTTCGATCCGGTCATCGACTTCGGCAATCTCGACCCGCGGCTGAGCGCCACCACGGGACGGGCGGACGATGTCAGTGTGCGCTGGACCGGGAAGATCGTGCCGGCCGCCACCGGCCCGCACACCTTCTCGATGACCGGCGACAACGGGTTCCGGCTCTGGGTCGACGGCAGGCTGACCATCGACCACTGGATCGACGACTGGGACAACGAACAGACCGCCCAGCCGGTCGAGCTGACGGCCGGTCAGGCCTATGACATCAAGGTGGAGTACTTCGAGCACTACGGCGGCTCGAATCTGCACCTCAGGTGGACCGAGCCCGGCGGTACGAAGCGGCCGGTGCCCCAGTCCGCCTTCCGGCTGCCCGACGGCTTCGCCTACGACGGCGCCCTCGCTGCCACCGTACTGCCCGACGGCCGCACGCTGCGGCTGGACTTCGCCCAGCCGCTCGCACCGCCGCCCGCCGGGCTCGCCGCCCATCTCGGCGCGGTCATCGGCGGCGCCGCCCGG
>NZ_FMDK01000494.1 GCF_900091995.1 Streptomyces sp. MnatMP-M17 | reverse complement strand
ATCTGGCTCGAGGACCTCCTGCGAGCAGCCGATTGATCACGACATCACACAGGCCCTAGTGCCGGGAGGGGCACTAGTCGACCGCTGAAGCTCACCGCCTCTCCGGCACATATACACCGGCCTACCCGGGTTGGGGAATTGAGAAATGTTGGGCCGATTCCGACGGATGGCGCCTTAGAGCGACATCAGGTGTCGGCATCGCCAACTCCCCATCAGGACAGGCTGTGTGTCTTGTCACACCTCAAATCGCGCTCAGGAATGATCGGTTCCTCTACGCAATCGTTCTGCATATATCTATGGTGTGATCACCGTCGTTCCAAGGGGGGGGCGTCGGGAGGAAGGCAGTACATGTCCAGCAGTGTCAGACAGGGATTTCTCGTTCCTGCGATCGCTTTCATTGTTCTGGCCGGTGTAGGCGCACCGGCTCATGCGATTGGGGCGTCTCTCCCCTCCGTCGCTTCCGCCGACGAGCCCGACGTGGTGAACACCGAGCCACCCGCAGAGCCCGAGGAGCCTGACCTGGGAGATCCGGGGCCGGACCCGGAGCCGGACCCGATCGAGACGGGCAAGCCGCCGGTGGACACACCGCAGGCCCCCTACTGCGGACCGACCCAGCGCATTTACACGCCCTCGACCAAGGGCGCCACATATCACAAGGGCGTTGGGCCGACGAACTCCAACTACAACGGAACGTCGCAAACGGCCAGGTCTACATTCACCTCTGAAGTCACCGGCGAGGTCGGTGTCAGCGTAACGGCTGGGCTGTCCACAAGTGTCGACGTCATGATCACCAAGATCGAAGCCAAGTACGAGGTGAATCTCAGCGCCAAGATCACCGCGAAACTCGGCAACACGATCGCGGTGAACACTCCACCGAAGAAGTCCACCCATGCCAAGTACGGCGTGTACCGGCTGAAGAACACCGGCACCAGCTACATCATCTACAGCAACTGTCAGGTCACCCCCAAGAAGACGATCACAAGCTACATACCCGCCCGCGTCGGCTGGTACCTGTGGGAAAGCTGACACGGCCGACTCAACGCCCTGTAGTACGCAATGGCGCAGCATGCCTGCTCGCGGCCCTCGTACTCCTCGGCGTCAGCGGCTGCACTGGTAGCGACGGCTCGGGCAAGGCGTCGCCCCCGGCGACAAAGCCCACACCACTACCGCCCAGCAGCACACCGGAAAGCAACAGGGCGGAACACGTCGAGGGGGAGACCGTCACCGAGGCCCCCAAACCGGTCAACGGTGGCAAGGTGCTGCTCAGTACGGAATCGCGCCGGGGAAACGCCATACTGCCACTCAAGGGTGAAATAGGTGCTGGGCTGCTGGCCATCCAGGTCAATTGTCACGGAAAAGGCACCCTCACTGTGTCCCTGGAGCCGGTGGGCTTGAGTTTCCCGCTCGAGTGCGTGAATCAAGAGGTGAGCAGCACCTACAACGAAATGCACTTGAAGCGCGCACGGAGTGAAGGCACTGTCCAGATCACGGCCCCTTCCACAGTCCAGTGGTCACTGATGGTCGAACACTGAGGAACAGCGGCGACCACGGCGGACGTCCACGCGGTCCTGACCGACTCGGCACAGCCGACGCCGCGAAGCCGGTGAGGAGCGTCACACCGCAACCCGTGCGGTAACGGAGGGGCGGGCGTCCACGCGGACGCCCGCCCCTTCGGCGTTCCACGGTGATCGACTGTTTCGGCGCGGCGTGCCAGGACGTTCTCGCGCGACCGTAAGGCCCGGTCCTGAACCGCCCCGGGGGTGTCAGAAGCCGTGTGGGAGCCAGGGCGCCAGGTCCGAGCCGAAGGCCGTGGAGGCTTCCGCGAGGGCGCCTGGGCGGGCTTCATGGACTCGGGCCGCCCGGGACAGGGACGTCAGGGAGATCCCGCCCAGATAGGCCGCGCCCAGTTCGGTGGCCGACAGGAGCAGATCGGGCTCGTCGGAGGTGCGTTCGCAGGACGCGCCCTTGGTGTCGCCCGTCAGCCGCCAACGGCCTTCGTTCCAGGGGCAGAAGGCGTCCTCGACCTCCAGCACCACATCGACCGGCGTCCGGTACGTACGGGCCTCCAGCGCCGCGCCCACGTCCACCAGCCGTACGTACAGCGAGTCGCGGACCATGAGCCGGCAGCGGCGTACATCGGAGACGAGATGCTGGAACGGATCGTCCACCGGGCGGTTGCGGACGCGGAGCGTCGACGTGAGATCGATCTCGGCGACGAAGCGCCAGAGCGAGGCGTACGCCACCGGGTCCAGCGCGTGCAGGTCCTGGAGTTCGATCGTCCCTATTGGTCCAGAATTGTCCCATTCGGGGTGGTTCCGGAAGCGTGTGAATCCCACCACTTCGCCGTCCCGTTCCGCCAGGACGCACTGGAGCGGCGACGCGCCGTCCAGCTCCTTCTCGGCGTCGATCACCGGCAGCAGCTCCCAGCCGGGCCGGCGGGCGAGCATGCCAGGGCGCGTGGCGACCTCTGCCGCGTAGATGGCCTCGCAGGCGTCCCGTACGGCCGGATCCTGCGGTTCCGCTTGGCGCAGCCGTATCTCCGCCGCGTCTCCGGCGTCCCTGGGCCCTTCGGGCACCGAGATGCGCACGCGCGATGTGTCGATCTCCGCCCGCAGATCCTGTGTCGCGGCGCCGTATCCGTACCGTCCGTAGATCGGCGGCTCGGACGCCGTCAACACGGCGAGTGATTCTCCCCACGTCCGTACATCGTCGAGCTGGCGCCGCATCATCGACGTGAGCGTTCCGCGTCTGCGGTGGGTCGCCGCGACGCTCACCATCGTGACTCCCGCCGCGGGCACCAGCGCACCACCGGGCACCGCCAGCCGGAAGCTGAACGCGCCTGCCGTGCCCACGCATTGGCCGCCGTCCCAGACGCCGATCGACCGCTCGTGCTCGGTCAGCACCTCCGTGAGCGCGCGCCTCTCCGGCGTCTCCAGGACACCTCCGAAGGCGACCTCCAGTGTCCGGTACCAGCTGTCCCACTCAGCCGGGTTCAGCACCCGGAGATCAGTTGCCATATGCCATGAGTATCAGGGCGATGTCGACGAAGCGACCCGATTTCGAACGCAATGTCACGGGGTCCCTCTGCACGGTCGCCGACCGGATCGGTAGGGTCCACACGATGGCCGGAGTCGCGCGAGCGGAGTCGTATTCGGCCCGGTTGCGCAGGAAGCTGCACCGGGTCCGCAACGGCGTGCGCAAATCCGGCGTCGACTACTTCCGCGGGGACGGCTCCGACTGGATCGCCCTCGCCGGTCTGCTGCTCACGATTCCGGCCATCGCGCTCACCACGATCGCCGTGCCGGTCTGGTGCGCGCCCTCCGCACTCGTCCTGCCGATCGTGGCGGGCGGGCTGCTCCTGCGGCCGTCCAGCCTGCTCAGCCTGTACGCCGCGGCGGCAGCGGCGCTGATCGTCGAGTCGATGGTCCTCGGCCCGTATCCGGACGGCCCGGCACGCGTCACTCCCGGCACGGTCCTGGTGGTGGCCGCGTGCGGTCTCTTCGGACTGCTGATCGCCCAGTTCCGCGCGCGTGTCGGAGTGCCCTGGCGGCGCGGCGGAACGATGCTCTTCGACCTGCGTGAACGGATCCGGGTGCAGAGCGCCCTGCCGCGCCTGCCCAGGGGCTGGCACCACGAGATGGCGCTGCGCCCGGCGGGCGGCCAGTCCTTCTCCGGCGACTTCGTCGTGGCGGCCCGTACGAACGGCGGGCGCACGCTCGAAGTCGTCCTGACCGATGTCTCCGGCAAGGGCATGGACGCGGGCTCGCGCGCCCTGCTGCTCTCCGGCGCCTTCGGCGGACTGCTCGGCTCGCTCCCGCCGCACGGCTTCCTCCCGGCCGCCAACGGCTATCTGCTGCGCCAGGACTGGGACGAGGGCTTCGCCACCTCCATCCATCTCGTCCTCGACCTGGACTCGGGCGACTACGAGCTCCTCTCAGCGGGGCATCTCCCCGCCCTCCAACTCCACGCGGGTAGCGGACGGTGGGAGGAGAAGTCGGGCGAGGGCCCGCTGCTCGGCGTCTACGACGGAGCGCAGTTCGATTCGGCCAAGGGGTCGCTGCGGCCGGGCGATGTGCTGATGCTCTTCACGGACGGTCTGGTGGAGGCCTCGGGCCGCGATCTCGGCGAGGGCATCGACCGGCTGACGGGCGAGGCGGACCGCTATGTGGCGCCGGGCTTCCAGGGTGCGGCGTGGCATCTGATCGAGGCGGTGGCGAAGGACGTGAACGACGACAGGGCGCTGCTGCTGATCTGCCGGGAGGGGTAGGGGTTACGGTTACTGTCGTGTTCGCGGTCGCCAGGGAACGCGCCATCGAGCTTGTCGAGCGGGTGCTCGAACCGTCCGAGGGCATATGGCGTGTTGAGGCGTATGCGCTCGGCTGGCTTGTGAGGTGCCAGTCCCGGAAGTGGATCGACACCCGGGACGACCGGGATCTGTATATCGGCGGCGGGCCCTACCTCGTGGACGGCGAGGACGGCAGCGTCCATATGATCCATGTTGTGGCCGCCCGGGGAGACGAGTGGGAGGCTGAATACCGCCACCAGGTCAGAGGACTACCGCGACCTGATCCGCTCGCGGCCGAGATCTCCCGTGTCCTGAGGACGAGTGGCCGAGTGGCGGCGATGAGCCAACTCCGCTCTATGGCAAGGTTCCTGACGCTGAGTCAGGCCAAGGAGTACGTGACGGCCCTCGGCCGCGGAGAAGCGCCACCGGCAGAACTGGCCGCCCTCGCGGCAGGCCCGCCCGATACCGTTCCTTTTCCGGCGTTCTGGAGGATCTCAGGCCCGGATTTGCGGCAGGGCGATGCGTACCCACCCTAGGCCGTGGGTTTCGTGGGCCGCTCAAGGCCGCTTGGGTCGCTTGGGCTCGGTCGTACGGTCGCGGCGGCGCAGTCTGAGGGAGAGCAGCGCCATCGCGCCCATCAGCGCAGGCAGAACGAACATGGCGGCCCGCAGATCCACGGCCTCGGCGATGCCGCCGATGACGGGAGGCCCGGCCAGGAACCCGACGTACCCGACCGCCGAGACCGCGGCGATCGCCGGACCGGGACGCTCCGGCCGGAGCTGCGCGGCGTGGCTGAAGATCACGGGAATGACGGCCGCCATGCCCAGCCCGAGAAGCGCGTAACCGGCGAACCCGGCGCCGGTGGTGGGAACGGAGAGCGCGACCACCGCGCCGGCAGCGGCGACGAGGGCACAACCGAGGGTGAAGCGTACGGTGCCGGTACGGGCGCGGATCCGGTCGGCGGAGAGCCGCCCGGCGACCATCCCGGCCGAGAAGAGAGCGAACCCGGCGCCCGCCGCGCCGGGCGAGGCGCCGGTCACATCGTGGAGATAGACGGCGCCCCAGTCGTTCATGACGCCTTCTCCCATGAGGGCGCAGAAGGCGACGAGCCCGGGGATCCAGAGTCCGGTGGTGGGGAGGGCGAAGAGGGGGGTGGGGTCTTGGGTGGGGTGGCTTGAGGTTTCGGTTGGGTGACTCGTGTCCCGGGCTTGGCGGCCGGTGTCTTTGGCCCGGTCCTGTGGGTCGGGGATCAGGGCGGTCGCCGCGACGGCTGCCGCAGCGCACAGGACCAGCGCGGTGATCGTGAAGTGCGGGCCGGTGCCCACGCCGGCGGAGGCCGCGAGGCTGCCGGCCACGGCGCCCGCGATCCCGCCGAGGCTGAACATGGCGTGGAATCCGCCCAGTATGTTGCGCCCATAGGCGCGTTCGACCAGCACGCCCTGGGTGTTCATGGCGACATCGACGGCGGTGTTCCCGCAGGCGAACAGAGCCAGGGTTACGGTCAGCATCGGAAGGCTGGGCGCGAACGCCAGGCCGGTCAGGCCGGCCAGATAGACGGCCATACCGGTGTACAGCACCGGTCGGCTGCCGTACCTGGCCACCAGACCGCCCACAAGGGGAAGGCCGAGGAACGCGCCGCCGCTCAGCCCCACCAACGCCACGGCGAGCTGCCCTTCGGACAGCCCGAGCCGCTCCTGGATCGCGGGAACCCGCGACGCCCAGGCGGCGAAGGCCGCGCCGGTGATGAAGAACACGGCGGAGACGGCCACGCGCATGGAGCGAAGGCGGGCGGGCGTGGGGGAGGGGGAGGGGCCGGAGGGAGGAGGGCTGGACTGCTTGGCTGACGTCCTGGACGCTGCCGTCTCTGGGCCCGATAAGCCCGAGGTCCGGTCGTCCGCCGCGTCTGCCGCATCCGGCTTGTTCCTCATGGAGTTGTGCGTCCTTCCGCCGTTCCTGCGGGTCACGACCGAGAGGTAGTCGTGGTGGGCCGGTTGGTTTGGTGTGGCGTGGGGGCCGCCCCTCCTGTTTTTGATTGTGGCGGGGTCGTGCCGGGCGTCAAGGGCGCTCCTTCGTCGCGTCGGC
>NZ_FMDK01000493.1 GCF_900091995.1 Streptomyces sp. MnatMP-M17 | reverse complement strand
GGCGGGCGAGCCGGCGCTCACCTGCCGCGCCGGTTGTGTAGGGCAGTCCGTAGTGCGAGAAGACCTGCGGTTCGTCCTGGGCGAGCAGCTCTCCGTCGGTGTCGATGGAGGGAGCGTCCTTGGCGAGGTTTCTGTCCCAGGTGACCTTCAGATAGCCGGGACCGACCGTGGCATCGCCCAGCGGGACAAAGACCAGACGCCGCCTTGTGGGCAGCCCGACGGTGACCGTGGCGAACGACGGCGCGTCCGTCGCGGTGTCGACATAGACGGCTTCCAGCGAGCCGATCTTCTTCTTGTCGGCGTCGACCACATCGTGGCCCCGCCACTCCCGAATGTCCTCGGCTTCGAACATGAGCGATCGCCTCTTTTCGGATATCCCCTCTCTCCCGGTCATTATCCTGCAAAAAGAGCGAGCCGCCCGAGGGCCTGCCCTTCCTGCCTCGCGAAATGTGCTGGCGGACCGGTGAGCGGTGGCGGCATGCTGGCCACATGTTGATCAGGGAAGCCACCGCCGAGGACTGGCCCGCCATCTGGCCCTTCTTCCATGAGATCGTCGCCGCGGGCGAGACGTTCTCCTATCCGCTCGATCTCGACAGGACCGAGGGCCGTGAGTGGTGGCTGCTGGCGGCTCCGAACCGTACCGTCGTCGCCGTGGACGAGGCCGGTACGGTCCTCGGCACCGCGAAGATGCAGAACAACCAGATGGGCAACGCCGCGCATGTCGCCACGGCCAGCTATATGGTCGATCCGGCGCGGTCGGGGCGCGGAGTGGGCAGGGCGCTGGTCTTGTACACGCTCGACTGGGCCCGCGCGGCGGGCTTCCGCTCGCTCCAGTTCAACGCCGTCGTCGAGACCAACACATACGCCGTGAAGCTGTACGAGTCGCTCGGCTTCGAGATCCTGGGCACGGTGCCGGAGGGATTCCGGCATCCCGCGCAGGGCTATGTCGGGCTGCACATCATGCACCGCGCGCTCTGAGCACTCAGCGCTCCTGAAGCCGCTCCTATCTGCCTTCGCCTCCGCTGTCGCTCCTGTCGCTCCCGTCACTCCGGTCTCGCGGCAGCAGCCGGCCGAGAGGGATCAGCGCCACGCCGAGGCCGAGCCAGGTGCCTGCGTACAGCCAGCCGCCGAGGACATCGGTCGCCCAGTGCACTCCGAGATAGATCCGGGTCAGCCCGACGGCGACTGCCCAGCAGACGATCAGCGCGCAGAGCGTGTACGTCGGAGACCTCCGGCCGCCGCGGTGCAGTACGGCCCAGACCAGCAGGCCCGCCACCAGCGCCGAGGTCGTGGCGTGTCCGGAGGGAAACGCGTAGCGGGAGGCATGGGTCGCCCAGTCCGCCACCGGTGGCCGCGGCCGGTGGACGCCGTACAGGACGCCGTAGCGGACGGCCTGCGCGGCCAGGAGGAAGGCCAGCGCGCCGGCCGCCGCCACCAGCCGCTGCCGTATGCCCCGGCCCATGAGCAGACCGGCCGCGACCGCGCACAGATAAGGCAGGATCCCGGTGCCGGTCGCCGTGATGCCCCGGGCCACCGCCGTGGCCTCGGCCGGGCGGTGGCCCACCGACCAGTCGAGCGCGTCGCGGTCCACCGGGAACGGCGCGCCGTTCCGGCCGGCCACCACCACCGCCAGCGCGGTGAAAACGGCCGCGAGGAGCGCGGTGACGCCCAGCGGGCGCAGCGCCACCGCTCTCGTGTCCGCCGCGGTCAACGGGTCTCTCCCTGGGACGTACGGCGTGAGCGCAGCACCTCCAGCGCCAGCGGAATGAGCGAGACGACGACCACGAGCGCGACGATCGGCAGCAGATAGCGGTCGACGTTCGGTACGGACGAGCCCAGCGCGTATCCGGCCAGTACGAGTCCGACCGTCCAGACTGCGCCGCCGACGATCTGCCAGAGCGTGAAGAGGCGCGCGGGCACGTTCAGCGCGCCGGCCAGCGGATTCAGCACGGTCCTTACGACCGGTACGAAACGGGCCAGCACGATGGCCTTGGCATGGCCGTACCGGTCGAGCAGTTCCTCGGCGCGGGCCGCGCCCTCGTGGAGCTTGCGGGCCCGGCTGCGGGCCAGCAGCGCCCGGCCGCCGCGCCGGCCGATCCAGTAGCCGGTCTGCGCTCCGAGCAGCGCGCCGACGGCCGAGGCGACGAGCACCTGAGGCAGCGAGAGATGCGCGGGACCTGTCGCGCCGGGCACACACAGCAGCCCGGCGGTGAAGAGCAGGGAGTCGCCGGGCAGGAAGAATCCGATCAGCAGGCCGGTCTCGGCGAAGAGAACGACGGCGATACCGAGGGCGCCGAACGCGGAGAGCAGGGATCCCGCGTCGAGGAGATTCACGGCTTGTGGCATCGCGGCGAGCGCGGATACGGCCATAAGGAGGCTGCTCCCATAATGGTGGGCAGGGGAATCCTGCGTGACGATCTGATTGTCTACAGTGCTGTAGACGGTCTACTTCACTGTAGACGAAGGAAACGGGAGGAGTGTTCCCATGGGCGACGAGAGCGCGGAGCGCCGGCCGGCCGGCGAGCTGGAAGCCGGTGTGCTGGCGGCGCTGTGGGCCGCCGGGGGACCGCTGACGCCGGGCCAGGTCCAGGGAGCGCTGGAGATGTCGCTCGCCCGGACCACCATCACCACGATCCTGTCGCGGCTGTACGAGAAGGGCACCGTCACCCGGGTGAGGGAAGGCCGTGGCTACGCCTACACGCCGACCGAGGACGCTCCCGGGCTGACCGCCCGCCGTATGCACTCGGAGCTGGCCAAGGACGAGGACCGCAGCGCGGTGCTCGCCCGTTTCGTCTCCCAGCTCAACGACGAGGACGAGCGGCTGCTGCGCTCGCTGCTGGACGGCGGGGACATCGCGCCGGACGGCGGCGGGCCCGGGTTCGGCGCCGAGGAGTCCCGGCCGGCCGACGGGCGGGCCGGATGATCTACCTCGTCTGGGTGCCGCTGCTGATGCCCCTCCTCGCCGTGCCCGCCGCGCGGCGGCTCGCGGCGGCCCT
>NZ_FMDK01000590.1 GCF_900091995.1 Streptomyces sp. MnatMP-M17 | reverse complement strand
CCGGACCGGCCGGCCGCCCCAGCGCAGTTCGGCTGAGACGGTGGCGGCCCGGGGCCGCCGTTCCAGCGCCGTCCGAGTGGGAGACGCGTTCACGGGCGGGCGGTCAAGTAGCCGCCCATCGTGCGGAAGTACTCCGTGGCGGCGTGCTCGGTGCCGTCCTCGGTCCGCAGGCGCCTGATGACAAGGCCCTTGCTCCGGCCCGTACGCGCGTCGGGACCGGCGACGATGACCACACCGTCGCCCTCGCGGATGAAGATCCGGCCCGGAGTGCCGCCGTAACGGGCCTGCGAAACCGCCGCCGAGACGATCCGTACGCGCCGGCCTCGGTGGTGGGTGAAGGCGTTGGGATACGGGTCCGACTGGGCGCGGACCAGCCGCTCAAGGTCCTCGGCGGGCCAGGACCAGTCGATCCGGCTGTCCTCGATGGAGCGCTTGTGGAAGAAGCTGGCCCGGGAGCGGTCCTGCGAGACCCACCGCGCGCTGCCGGAAGCGATGGCGTCGAGGGAGTCCGTCACGATCGGACCGATGAGGTCGACCGTCCTGTGGAACAGGTCCGTGGCGGTGTCGGTGGCTCCGACCGGCACGGACCGCTGGAACACGATGTCACCGGCGTCGAGTTCGGCGTCCATGCGGTGAGCGGTGACACCGACCTCCGGCTCACCGTTGATCAGTGCCCAGATCAGCGGAGAGAAGCCGGCGTAGGCCGGCAGCAGCGAATCGTGGACATTGAGCGTGCCGTGCCGAGGCAGGTCGAAGATCTCCGGAGGCAGCCAGGTACGCCAGTTGTTCGCCACGATAATGTCGGGCGCCGCCTCGCGCAGTCTGCGCAGCAGGTCCTCGTCGTCGGGCCTGTTGCGCAGAAGTACCGGTACACCATGCTTCTCGGCCAGTTCGGCCACCGAGTCGTCCCAGATCTTCTCGTAGACATGATCGCTCTTCGGGTGGGTCACGACCAGGACCACTTCGTGCTCGGAGTCCAGCAGTGCTTGGAGCGTCCGGTGACCCCAGGTCTGGTAGCCGAACATGACGACCCGCATGGTGAATCCCTAAGAATGTGAGGCGGTCCGGGAGGACCGGGTGTGGCTGATGGTGGGTTGTCGTTT
>NZ_FMDK01000489.1 GCF_900091995.1 Streptomyces sp. MnatMP-M17 | reverse complement strand
CGGCGCGGTGCGGCTGCGCCTGCGGCGCGGGGGCCGGTGGTGGTGCGGGTGTCGGGGCCTCTTCCCGCCCGATACCGGGCCGCATACCCAGCCCGTCCGGCGTTTGAGGACGGAACGGCCAACCACGGTCCCGGGTTCCTGCTCGGAAGGGGCCAGCTCCTCGCCGTACTCCGGCCGCGGGCCGGAAATCCAGCCCGTCCGGCGATTGAGGACGACACCCAGCACAATGTAGTCGTGTCACTTCCTCAGCAGGTGCAACTCGGTTCCCCGGCGGGCCATATGGTCGTCTGCGGCGACGACACCTTGGCCCAGCGGCTCGCCGGGGAATTGCGGGATGTCTATGGCGAGCAGGTCACGCTGGTCGTACCTCCCGTGCGTGCTCACCTTCCCGCCGCGCCGCTTGTGGCGCGTGGGCGGGCGTCCGCCTTCATCGGGAGGATGTCGGCGGCGGTGGGCCGTACGGCTGCAACTCCGGCCGGGCCGGCCGACGGTGGGGCCGGGCGGGCCGAAGGGGCGCGTGTTGTCGAGGCGTTGGACCTTGACGAGGAGGTCCTCGTGGACGCGGGCGTACGGGAGGCGGCGGCGCTCGCGCTGGTGCATGGGGACGACGAGATCAATATCCGGGCCGCGCTCGCCGCCCGTCGGCTCAATCCTCAACTGCGGCTCGTCATCCGGCTCTACAACCGCAAGCTCGGCCAGCATCTGGAGGCGCTGCTCGACCAGGCCGCTGCCGTCGCCGTACCCGGTCTGGACACGGCCGCCCTCGACGCGTCCACCACGGTCCTCTCGGACGCGGACACCGCGGCGCCCGCGCTGGCCGCCACCGCCGTCGCGGGTACCAGCAAGGTCGTCAGGGCCGACGGTCTGATGCTCAGGGCCGTGGAGCGCACTCCGCCGGGCCCCGGCGAGGTGGCCGACCCGGGGCTGTGCACCCTCGCCCTGCTCTCCGCCACCACCAACGACCCGGCGGGCGCCGAAGGTTCGGACAACAGCGGTCAGGAAGGCCCGCGGCTGCTGCCTGACGACGCCAGTGCCGCCGCCGCCACCGGCCGGGGCACGGTGGTCCTGGAGGCCGTGTCCCATGTGGGCCCGGATCTGCCGGCGCGTCGGCTGGCCGGCCGTGGCGCGCCGCTGGGCTCGCTGTTCTCCCGGCGGGTGCGCTGGTCCTTCGCCGGGATCGTGATGGCCGTACTCGCCCTGGCCGTGACCTCCTGGATCCTCACCGGTGTCCATCCGCTGCGCGCGACCTATCTGACGCTGCTCGATCTCTTCGCCATAGGAGATCCGGCAGTTGGTGAGCCGGCGGCCCGGCAGATACTCCAACTCCTCTCCGGAGCCACGGGACTTCTGCTGCTGCCCGTGGTGATTGCGGCGGTGCTGGAAGCCCTGGGAACGTTCCGTACGGCGTCCGCGCTGCGCCGTCCGCCGCGCGGTATCTCCGGCCATGTGGTGCTGCTCGGGCTGGGCAAGATCGGCAGCCGGGTGCTGGTGCGGCTGCGTGAGCTGGGCATCCCGGTCGTCTGTGTGGAGGAGGACCCGGACGCGCGAGGTATCGCGCTCGCCCGCAGTCTGCGGGTGCCGGTCGTCCTCGGTGATGTGACCCAGGAAGGCGTGCTGGAGACGGCCAAGATCCAGCGGGCGCACGCGCTGCTCGCGCTGACCAGCGCCGACACCACCAATCTCGAAGCCGCGCTGTACGCGCGCTCCGTCGCGCCCGGTCTGCGGGTGGCGCTGCGGGTGTACGACGACGACTTCGCGACCGCCGTCTACCGCACCCTGCGCGCGGCCCACCCGGGCGCCCTCACCCGCAGCCGCAGCGTCTCCACCCTGGCGGCTCCCGCCTTCGCCATCGCCATGATGGGCCGTCAGATCCTGGGCGCCATCCCGGTGGAGCGCAAGGTGCTGCTCGTCGCGGCGATCGATGTGGCGGGCCATCCACGGCTCGAAGGACGGACGGTCGAGGAGGTGTTCCGGCCCGGTGCCTGGCGGATCATCGCGCTGGACACCGCGGAGCCGGGAGACCGGGTGCCCGATCTGGCGGACACCCGTCTCGACCGCGAGGAGCACCGGCCGCAGGGACTCGTCTGGGATCTGCATCCAGGCTATGTGCTGCATCCACGGGACCGCGTGGTACTGGCGGCCACCCGGCGCGGCCTCGCGGAGCTGCTCGGCCGCCGGCCCGCCGACCGGGCCGACCGGGCCCCGGATCCTCGTTAGCCGGGGATGCGGGCCGGGCGGGCGGGCACGAGAATGGCCACACACCGGATGAATGAGGAGGCGGCATGAACGCAGAGTCCGCTGCGCAGCCGGAGGAGCACGAGGGCATCACCCCGGACCGGCTGCTGCACACCGCCGGTGCCGAGGTGACGGCGGAAGATCTGGCCCTGGCCTCGGGCCGCGATCTCACCCCGGAGAACATCGAGTGGGCCAGGCGCCGACTGGCCGAGCGTGGCCGCGCGGCCATCGAGGAGCAGCTCCCGTAATCCCTCGGTCACTGTCCGCAGTCGTAGGTCGTCGTAACCGCCACTCCTGAGGGGACCGCTCGACGCCGTCCCACCGGTTCATCTTGGCGCGCTCTCGCCGCACATTCGCGGCGAGGGCGCGCTTCCGTCTGCGCCGCTCGGCCCCTCCTGGCCTGCGCAACCGTAAGCTCGCGTCCTCCCACTGGTCACTGAATTCCCCTACGCTCCCTCTCGGTTGACATGCCCAAGACATGCTCAGCGGGAGGAACAAGGGATATGGCAAAGCTCTTTCGTACCGCGGTCGCGGCCGGTGCCGTGGCCGTGCTCGCTTTCGTCACCACCCCGGCCCATGCCGCCGACCCCGGCCAGCTTCCGTACCCCTCCACCACCGGGGTCGGGGTCCACAACTCTTATGAGAAGGCCACCTTCCCCTACTTCGCGGACGCCCTGGACTCCGGCGCCGGAATGCTCGAACTCGACCTGTGGACCAATGTGTTCGGCGCCTCCTGGCGTGTCTCGCACAGCAACCCGCTGGGCAATGACAACAACTGTGTGAACGCCACCAACGTCGGCGAGCTGCGCAACAAGGCCCAGAACCGCGATCTGGCCGGCTGCCTGTCCGACATCAAGGTCTGGCACGACGCCAACCCGGGCCACCGGCCCATCGTCCTCAAGCTCGAACTGAAGGACGGCTTCCAGGGCAACGCCGGCCGTGGTCCCGCCGCCCTCGACGCCCTGCTCACCGGCAAGCTCGGTGACGCGCTCTACCGTCCCGCGGATCTGGTGGGCGGTCACAGCGACCTCGACCAGGCGGCCCAGGCCGGCGCCTGGCCCACGCGTGCGCAGATGGCCGGCAAGTTCATCGTCGAACTGATCCCGGGCACGGTCGAGGAGCAGAATCCTTTCGACACCCTGTGGACCGACCGTGAGTACGCCACCTATCTGCGTGATCTCAAGGCGGCGGGACGGCTCCGCGAGGCGGCGGCCTTCCCGGCTGTCCACAACGCCGCGACCGGCGATCCGCGCACCCGGTACACGGACGCCTCGATCAGGCCCTGGTTCGTCTTCTTCGACGGGGACGCCTCCGCCTTCAGCGGTCTCGACACCTCCTGGTACGCGCAGCGGAACTACTTCGTGCTGATGACGGACGCGCACAATGTGGCGCCCGCCATCGACGGCACCAACCCCACCGAGCAGCAGGCCCGCGACCGGCTGGCCCTGCTGGCCCAGCGCAACGCGAGTCTGATCTCCTCCGACTGGCACGGGCTGAAGCCGGTGCTCTCCTCCGTCGTGGCGCGCGGCGCGGCCCAGTAGTCCCTTCGTTCTCTTCTGTTCCTTTGTTCCTTCTCCCACCGACCTCCACCGCACAACCCGTCCCCATGTCCCACGGCCGGGGCGCTCAGCCCCGCTCACGCTGTTCGGCGTCCCGGCCGTGGGCCGCCAGCACCGTCCCCACGGTGTCCGCCTCCTCCGCCGCCTTGTCCTCCCGGTAGCGGACCACGCGGGCGAAACGCAGTGTCACTCCCGCCGGATAGCGGGACGACCGCTGGAGCCCGTCGTACGCGATCTCGACCACCAGCTCCGGTCGTACGGTCACGGTGAAGCCGTCGTCCCGTACCGCCAGCTCCCCGAGGCGCTCGGTCTGCCATTCCAGCATCGCGTCCGTCAGTCCCTTGAAGGTCTTGCCGAGCATCGCGAACGAGCCGTCCTCGCGCCGTGCGCCGAGATGCAGATTGGAGAGTCTGCCGGTGCGCCGGCCATGTCCCCACTCGGCGGCCAGCACCACCAGATCCAGGGTGTGCACCGGCTTCACCTTCAGCCAGCCCGCGCCGCGGCGGCCCGCGCTGTACGGAGTGTCGAGCGCCTTGACCACCACGCCCTCGTGTCCCCGGGCCAGAGTCTCCCGCAGAAATTCCTCACCGGCCGTGCCGTCGGACGACGGAGAGACGACGATCCGCCGTACCCGCATCGGCTCGGGCACCAGCCGCG
>NZ_FMDK01001078.1 GCF_900091995.1 Streptomyces sp. MnatMP-M17 | reverse complement strand
CCGCCGCCGCCGGATCCGCGCAGGCCGAGGCACCCGCCGCGCGGGTGCGCCGGGGCGGGGAGACACGGGTGCAGCCCTCACTGCGCCGCTGAGTCCCGGCGCGCGTTCCGGCCCGGCTGCTGCTCCGTCGCCACCACAACGACCGTCCTCGCGGCCTTGTCGTGCAGGCCCTGCCGGTAGGGCCTGCTGACCAGGATGCTCAGGATGATGACGGCCCACCAGACGACCAGACAGCAGAGCAGGGCCGGCAGCCAGAGCACGATCGCGCGCAGCAGCGCGCTGCCGGTGTCGGGTACCGCGCCGTTGTTGAGCATCGCGACGCGCAGTTTCATCCAGCGTTTACCGAGAGTCTGCCCGGTTTTCCTGGTCATCAAGGTGTCGTAGCCGACGTATGCCACGACGGAGATGACCGACCAGAGCCACTGTGTTCCCGTATTCACCTGGTTGGTGAAGTCGCCCCAATTACTGCTGTTCGCCTGTGCGTGCCAGTTTCCGAAGAAGCCGGACAGAACGGCCAGCGGAATGAAAATGATCAGGGCGTCGATGATCCGCGCCACGAGCCGCTTGCCGAAGGGCGCGAGCGGTGGCATTCCGGCGAGCGGATCCGTACCGCCGAACGGGCTTCCGCCATAGGCGTTCCGGTCCTGGTCATAAGGGGATCCCGGGGGCTGACCGCTGTCGCCGCCGTAGGGAGAGCCATAGGGCGCGCCGTACGGCGAGCCGGGCGGCGGGCCTCCCGGCGGACCGGGCGGGCCTTCCGACGACGGGCCTCCCGATGGGCCTTCCGACGACGGCGGTCCCTGTGGTCTCTTCAGAAACGGGTCGTCGTCGGGTGACTGGCCGGGCGGCGGCTGATCGTTGCTCATGGGGGCAGTGCACCGCGCGGGAAAGAGGCCCGCAACGGATCACCCGCCGTTCGGAGCAGTCCGGGAGGCGCCCGGTCCGGGACGCTCGCTCTGAGACGGGCCCGGTCCGCGGCGGGCCCGGTCTACGGCGGTCAGCCCGCTACGAAGGTACGGGCCGCCTTGTCGTGCCAGCACTGCCGCCAGGGCCGGTCGACCAGACACCACAGCACATTGACGACGCCCACCACGAGCACGCCGAGCACGCCGTAGACGAGCCAGCGGCGCAGCGCGGCGCCGAAGCCCGGGGCCTCGTGGGACTCTATGTCGCGCACTTCGAGACCGCAGAGCTTCTTGCCCAGCGTCCGTCCCCACTTGGCGGTCGGCAGCGCTTCGTACAGCACGCCGAGGACCAGCAGCGCGACCAGCGCGGCTCCGAGATAACCGGCCGTCGTGGCGTCGATCAGCCAGACCGTGACAGTCTCACCGCTCCGCTCCGCCGCCTCGATCTTGGCGTCGATATGCGTACGTGCCCGGGAGAAGAGAGGGAGCGCCGCGGCGCCGACGAGCGCGCCCAGGACGACCGAGTCGATCAGCCGGGCCACGAACCGCTTGGCGAGTCCCGCGGGCCTGGCCGCGGCCTGGGCCCGCGCGGCCTGGAGGAACGGATCGTCGACCGGCGGCTTCCAGGGCACGACCGGCTGGTCGGGGCCGCCGGGCGTCATGGGCTGGGCGAGCTGGTGGACCTGCTGGGCCCAGGAGGCGGCGCCACCGCCGGCGCCGGAGGAGACCGG
>NZ_FMDK01000488.1 GCF_900091995.1 Streptomyces sp. MnatMP-M17 | reverse complement strand
GGGCGGAGGCCAGCAGGGCGGGCTGCCGTGAGTCGAGCCACTCGGCCGCGGCGGCGGTGGTCGGATAGCGCAGCGAGCGTGGCAGCGTGGCCAGCCGTTTACGGGCCGGAGAGCCGTCGGGCTCGGTGATGGCCCGGCAGGACTGGAGCAGCCGTACGGTCCGCTCCAGCATCCGGGCCCGCGCGAGCTGTACCTCGGACTCGCGGTCGTGTTTCTCCAGGAGGTCGCGCAGCAGCGGGAGGAGACAGCCGGGCACCAGATACTGGTCGGCGGCCTCGGCCGACTGCCCGTCCGACGCCGGACCGCCGCCTCTGCGCAGCAGCCCGAGGGCGGTGAAGTCGGCGAGAGCGGTCCTGGCGGCCGAGACCGAGCAGCCGGCCAGCGCGGAGGCGGTGTGCGCGTCCACGAGCCCGGCCGGAGCAAGGGCGAACAGCCGCAGGACACGGGCGGCGGACGCCGGCAGCGTCTCGTACACCAGCCGGAAGGCGCGGGCGAGCGGGCGGTCGCCGACCGGGCGTTCGGAGTCGTACGGAAGGGCGCGCAGCCGCTTGGTCGCGTCGGCGACGGAGGCGGTGGGCCGGGCGGCGAGCCAGCCGCCGATCAGGACGAGCGCGGCGGGCTGGCCGCCGCACTCCTCCACGAGGGACTCGGCGGCCTGCGGATCGACGGTGATCCGGACGGCGCCGGTGAACCGCGCGAGCAGTTCGATGGCGGCCTTCGCGTCCATGCCGCCGAGCGTGCACGGGCGGACATCGGGGATTCCGGTGAGCGGGCCCTGCGCCACGGCGACGACCAGGCAGTCCGGATTGTCGGGCACGAGCGGATCGACCTGCTCGGCATCGGCCGCATCGTCGAGGAACAGCAGCACCCGCCGTACGGCCAGGGCCTCCCGCACCATCTCGGAGAGCTCGTCCTCACCGGCGCCGGGTGGAGTGGTGACGGCGAACGCGCCGAGGATCTCGCGGGCCGTGCGCTCGGTGGGTACGCGCTCTCCGCCGGGCTCGGTCAGCCTGGTCCTGACGACGCCGTCGGGATAGTTGTCGCGCAGCTGTCCGGCCAGTTCCTCGGCGAGCGCGGTACGGCCCGCTCCGGGCCGTCCGGCGATCAGCAGTACCCGGGCGCGCGGCTCCTTGCGTCCGGAGATGGTGTTGAGTCCGGCGCGCTCGATGTCTCCGTGCAGGGCCTTCAGTTCCCGTACCCGGCCGAAGAACTCCGCGGGCCGCGGGCCGGCGCCGCTCCGTGCCGCTCCTGCCGAGGGCTGGGCGCTGCCATGAGGTCCTGCCGTACTGCGGCCGGGCCCGGCGACGGCGTCCGTACCGGCAGCGGCGCCCACCGGGCGGATCCCGGCGGTGACCGGCGTGTCCTCCCCGGCGTCCGGGTCGTCGGGGTCGTCCAGGGGACCGAGCTCGTCGTAGAGACCGGCCATGCCCTTGTCAGGGCCCGCCTCGGCCGTGGCGGATGGGGATACGGATACGGATGGAGCCGGTGATTCGGCCGGGCGGTCCGCCTTCCCGGTCGCGATGGCAACGGACGTGGAATCCGTGGAAGTGGAATCCGTGGAGTCCGGGCCTGCGGCCTCGCTCGCGGCGGCGTCGGCCTCTGCGGACCCGTCGCCGGACGTGGACACGGCAACGGCGGCGGGACGGCGTCTCAGGAAGGGACGACGGCGCCGGGCGGCCGACGGAGGGCCACCCTCCGTGACGGCGGCGGGAGTGTCGCTGGTCGCGTCCTCGGGACTCTCCGGGAGCTTCACCCGGGCCGTACCTTTCGTCTCGGAACCGTCCTCGGTCGCCTTCGCGACGGCCGGCTTGGACCGGCGGCCACGCCGCTTGCCCGAGGGACGATCGGATTCATTCACCGCCGCGGCGTTCGGCTCGTCCGGCTGCGCGTCGGTGGAGCCGCCGCCCTTCCCCGAGGCGCCCGTACGGCCGGGGCCGCCCACATCCACCGCCTGATCCGTCACGGGCCACGCTCCCGTCCGCCTGCGCACGAGCCGAGCCCGGCGGATCTCCGCACGGGCGGTTCGAGCGTAGTTCACTCTCTGCGACGGAAGCGGTGGAGCGCGGCCGACCGATCCCCCGATCGGATCAGTCGTATCGTCAGACCGAGCGACCGCGCTTCAGGACCCGCGCACCGCACTCAGGACTCGCCGGCGAGCCCAGGATTCACGGGCTCAGGATTCAAACGGACGGGCGGGCCACGGCGCGTCCGCCGGCCGCAGCGCCTCGACGCCGTCACCGGCCAGCACCGCGCCGAGCGCGAGAACCCCCACGACCAGACAGTTGTTGTGCAGCTCGCCCGCGAGCACGCCTCGGGTCAGCTCCCCGAGCTCCACCCGCGCCAGCTCCATGTCCGCCTCCTCGTCGGAGACCTCGAAGCGCTCGCCCTGCGCCTCCGACAGATCACGTGCGAGGAAGATCCGTACCGCCTCGTCGGAGCCGCCCGGCGTGGTGTAGAGGTCCGTCAGCACCCGCCAGTCCTCGGCCTTGACATGCGCCTCCTCGTACAGCTCGCGCTGCGCCGCGTGCAGCGGATTCTCGCCCGGTACGTCGAGCAGCCCGGCCGGGATCTCCCAGAGCTTCTGGCGTACGGGATGGCGGTACTGGCGCAGTACGAGCACCCGGCCCAGATCGTCCAGCGCGAGGATCGCCACGGAGCCCGGGTGGACCTGGTAGTCGCGCGAGACGACCGTGCCGTCGGGCATGACCACATCATCCGTACGGACACTGGTCTTGTTGCCGCGGAAGGGCGTCCTGGTGGCGGTGATCCGCCACTCCTCGGGGCCGTCCTTGATGGTCATGAAAGCGTCCTTCCACACAGCGCGCGCACGCGGAGGACGCGCACGCGGAAAAGCGGGGCAGGAATCCTGAAAGACCCCCCGTGACCCCGGCCCCACCGTATCGCCTACGCGCCGGCGGCCACGCGCTCCGGTGAACCGGGACGCCCGCCCCGACGGCGCTCCACCGCGGCCTTCACCAGACCGGTGAAGAGAGGGTGCGGCCTGGTCGGCCGGGACCGCAGCTCCGGGTGGGCCTGGGTGGCGACCAGATAGGGATGTGTGGTGCGCGCGTACTCGACGTACTCGACCAGCTTGTTGTCGGGCGAGGTGCCCGAGAAGACCAGACCGGCCTTCTTCTCCAGCTCCGCGCGGTAGGCGTTGTTGACCTCGTAGCGGTGGCGGTGGCGCTCCTCCACATACGGCTGGTCGTCATAGACCTCGCGCACGATAGAGCCCTCGGCGAGCTTCGCCGGATAGAGGCCGAGCCGCATGGTGCCGCCCAGATCCCCGGCGCCCTCGACGTACGCGAGCTGCTCCTCCATGGTGGAGATCACCGGGTGCGCGGTGCCGGAGTCGAACTCGGTGGAGTTGGCGTCGGGAATGCCCGCCACATTGCGCGCGGCCTCGATCACGATGCACTGGAGCCCCAGACAGAGCCCCAGCAGCGGGACTCCGTTCTCCCGCGCGTACTGGATCGCGCCGACCTTGCCGGTGACTCCGCGCTCGCCGAAGCCGCCGGGGATCAGGATTCCGTCGACATCGGCGAGCTGCCGTGCCGCGCCGGCCGGAGTTTTGCAGTCGTCGGATGTGACCCACTTCACTTTGACGCGCGCCTTGTTGGCGAAGCCGCCGGCACGCAGCGCCTCGGTCACCGACAGATAGGCGTCGGGCAGATCGATGTACTTGCCGACCAGTGCGACGGTCACCTCGTGGTCCGGATTGTGGACGCGGTCCAGCAGATCGTCCCAGACTGTCCAGTCCACATCGCGGAACGGCAGATCCAGTTTCCTTACGACATAGGCGTCCAGGCCCTCGGTGTGGAGCACCTTGGGGATGTCGTAGATCGACTTGGCGTCCACACAGGCCACCACCGCCGCCTCGTCCACATCGCACATCAGCGAGATCTTGCGCTTGATCGGAAGCGGGACATCCCGGTCGGCGCGGAGCACGATCGCATCCGGCTGAATTCCGATGTTGCGCAGAGCCGCCACCGAGTGCTGTGTCGGCTTGGTCTTGAGCTCTCCGGACGGGCCGATGTAGGGCAGCAGCGAGATATGGACGACGAAGACGTTGTCGCGGCCGACCTCGTGCCGTACCTGGCGGACGGTCTCCAGGAAGGGCAGCGACTCGATGTCGCCTACCGTGCCGCCGACCTCCGTGATGACGACATCGACATCGTCGGTCGCCATCCGCCGGATACGGTGCTTGATCTCGTTGGTGATGTGCGGAATGACCTGAACCGTGTCGCCCAGATACTCGCCGCGCCGCTCCTTGGCGATGACCTGGGAGTAGATCTGGCCGGTGGTGACATTGGCGGAGCCGTCGAGATCCACGTCGAGGAAGCGCTCGTAGTGGCCGATGTCCAGATCGGTCTCGGCGCCGTCGTTGGTGACGAACACCTCACCATGCTGGAAAGGATTCATGGTGCCGGGATCGACGTTGAGATACGGGTCGAGCTTCTGCATGGTGACCCGCAGACCGCGCGCCTTGAGCAGCGCACCCAGACTGGAGGCGGTCAGGCCCTTGCCGAGGGAGGATGCGACGCCCCCGGTGACGAAGATGTGCTTGGTCGTCGAGGATGTCGAGGATCGGGTCGGCATGGCCAAGAGAGGCTCCCGTGGTCGCGGTCTGAGGTGCGTACCGGTGTCCCCGCCGAAGCGGTGAGGGACTTCCGTCGCTGCGGGTTCGGGGCCTCTTCGCCTTGCTGGGAGTCCACCGGTCCACGGGCTACCAGGGTATCAGCGACGCGACGAGGCCGGTTCCGGCCACGCGTCCCACGCCCTCCGCACGTGTCACCCTTTGTCCCGTGAGTCACCCTTGGCCACGATGTTCGTCGGACCGATGTTGCCGGGACCGTGGCGCAGAACTCCCAGGTGCGTCGTATCCTGCTCGGACGTTCGCTGCCGAGTCCGGCCGGCATCGGCACACCCCGCCCGATTTCCCGGAAGATGAGCTCGTCAACGACTCTTGACCGAAGTACGCGCCCCGCGGGGCGGACATGGCCGTTCGACTGGAGATGCACGTGGCCGGGCGCATCGAGGATTACGCACTCATCGGAGATATGCAGACCGCTGCCCTGGTCTGCCGGGACGGCACAGTCGACTGGCTGTGCCTGCCCCGCTTCGATTCGCATGCCGTGTTCGCGGCACTGCTCGGCACCGATGAACACGGCTTCTGGCGGCTGGGGCCGGCGCATCCCGCCGGCTCCACACCGCCGCGGGCGGCCAGGCGCCGCTACCGCGGAGACTCACTGATCCTGGAATCCGAGTGGGACACCCCGCGCGGCACGGTGCGCGTGACGGACTTCATGCCGCCGCGCGACGGCGCTCCGCAGGTCATCCGGATCGTGGAGGGCATCAGCGGCCGGGTGCCCATGCGGTCCGCGCTGCGGATGCGGTTCAGTTACGGACGCGTGGTGCCGTGGGTGCACAAGGTCGACAACCGCACGGTCGCCGTCGCCGGGCCCGACTCGGTCTGGCTGGACACCACGGCGGAGACCTACGGCAAGGACCTCACCACCTACTCCGACTTCACCGTGGCGCCGGGCGACCGGATCGCCTTCACGATCAGCTGGCAGCCCTCGCACCGGCAGCCGCCCGCGCTGCCGGACCCGGAGGGCTCGCTTGAGGCGACCTCCGACTTCTGGCGCGAGTGGGTCGAGCACTGCACGTACCACGGGCCCTACCGCGAGGCGGTGGTCCGCTCCCTGATCACGCTCAAGGCCCTGACGTACGCGCCGACGGGCGGGATCGTCGCCGCGCCGACCACCTCGCTGCCGGAGGAGATCGGCGGCGTACGGAACTGGGACTACCGCTACACCTGGCTGCGCGACGCCGCGATCACGCTCTCCTCACTGCTGCGCACCGGCTACCGCGAAGAGGCCCGCGCCTGGCGCGAGTGGCTGCTGCGCGCCGTCGCCGGCGATCCGGAGAACCTCCAGATCATGTACGGCATCGCGGGCGAACGGGAGCTCGGCGAGGCCGAGCTGGACTGGCTGCCCGGCTATGAGCGCTCCGGCCCGGTCCGGGTCGGCAACGGCGCCGCGCACCAGCTCCAGCTCGATGTGTACGGCGAGGTCACCGAGGCGCTGCATCTCGCGCACATGACGGGCCTGGCCCGTAACGACTACGCGTCGGTGCTCCAGCTCAAGCTGATCCGCTATCTGGAGAAGCACTGGGACCAGCCGGACGAGGGCATCTGGGAGGTGCGCGGGCCGCGCAGGCACTTCGTCCACTCCAAGGTGATGGCCTGGGTCGCGGTCGACCGCACGATCAAGCTGATCGAGTCCGGCGAGGCGGACGGGCCGCTGGAGCGCTGGCGCGAGATGCGGGACGACATCCACCGCGATGTCTGTGAGAAGGGGTACGACAAGGAACGGAACACCTTCACGCAGTCGTACGGCTCCAAGGAGCTGGACGCGTCCCTCCTGCTCATCCCGCAGATGGGCTTCCTGCCGCCGGACGACAAGCGGGTGATCGGCACGATCGAGGCGATCCAGCGCGAGCTGTCCACGGAGGACGGCTTCGTGATGCGCTATCCGACCTCCGGGGCCGAGGCGGGCGTCGACGGGCTGGCGGGCGACGAAGGTGCCTTCCTCGCCTGCTCGTTCTGGCTGGCCGACGATCTCGCGATGATCGGGCGGGTGGACGAGGCGCGGAAGCTCTTCGAGAAGCTGCTGGCGCTCAGGAACGATCTCGGGCTGCTGGCGGAGGAGTGGGACCCGCGGCTCCAGCGTCAGGTCGGGAACTTCCCGCAGGCGTTCAGCCATGTGCCGCTGATCGACACGGCGCTGCGGCTGACGGCCTCGGGAGCGTACGGAGGCTGAGGGCGGTCCGGAGGCCGGGACGGAGGGAGCGCCTCCGTCCCGGCCTCTCGCATTCCCGCTGCTCGCGTGTCGCGTCGCCGCTCGCGTTTCCTGTCGGTGCTCGCGTTTCCTGTCGGCCGTAACCGCGGGTAGCCTCCGGCTTCATGGACAGTCAGGGCGGAATCACCGTACGGCGGGCGCTTGAGCTCCCGGGACTGCGCGGTGGTCTTCCCGAGGTCGTCGCCTGCGCGGACCGGCTGGACCGTACGGTGCGCTGGGTGCACGCGGGCGAGGTCCCGAACATCGCATCGCTGCTCAAGGGCGGCGAACTGCTGCTCACCACCGGGCTCGGTCTGGGCGCCCGCTCCGCCGACCAGCGTGCCTTCGTGCGCAAGCTCGCCGACCGCGGGATCGCGGCGCTGGTGGTGGAGCTCGGGCCGCGCTTCGACCGGCTGCCTACGGCGCTGGTGGAGACGGCGCGGGCGGCCGGGCTGCCGGTCGTACAGCTCCATCGTGAGGTGCCGTTCGTCTCGGTGACCGAAGAGGTCCATACGGAGATCGTCAACGGCCATTACGCGCTGCTGCGGCAGGCCGAGGAGGTCCACCGGCGGTGTACGGAGGCGCTTCTGGAGGGCGGCGGAGTGCCGCGGGTGCTCCGTATCCTCGCGGACTTCGCGGGCAATCCGGTCTTCCTGGAGACGGCGGAGGGGCAACTGCTGTACGCGGCGGCGCCCGGCGCGGGGCCTGCGGCGGCCGATCCGTTGCAGATCTGGGAAGGGCTGCGCGGCCAGCGGTCGGCGCGGGCCGCCGGGCCGCCCGTCGGAGCGGTG
>NZ_FMDK01000487.1 GCF_900091995.1 Streptomyces sp. MnatMP-M17 | reverse complement strand
ACCTCGGCGGAACCTCCCTCGCCGAGAGCGCCCTGTCCATCCTCGCCGAGCTCGTCGCGGCGAACAACGGACGCAACAGACGCCGAGGACGGCTTGGTGGACGCCGTCGCCGCGTAAGTGGCAGCCGCGTGTCGGGGTCGAAACCTCCGGCCGCGGCGGCCCGCTAGAGCTGGTTGATCGCTGGTTGATCACTTTGCCTGGGCGAGCCAGAGCGCGTCGGGACCGGCCGGGAATCGCAGCTGGCCGGTCGCGTCGTGCACGGCTCGCCATACAGTCTCGGCGACGTCGCTCTCCTTGGTGAACAGGGCCTGGCCCGTGAAGTCGTCCATGGTCTTCTTCGCCCACAGTGCGTAGGGCGCCGGAACCAGCTCGTCCAGCGGCATGCCGTTCGTCGCGTTGGCTGCGAAGTTTGTCGTCAGGCAGGCTCCCGGCTCGACGGTCTTCGCCTGCACGCCGAAGGGCGCGAGCTCAAGAGCCAGAGACGCGGTGAACCCCTCGACGGCCATCTTGCTCGCCTTGTAGACGGCCGAGAGCGGCATGTGTCCCAGCACCACGCTGGAGGTCACGTTGACCACCACGCCGGAGCCGCGCTCACGGAACAGGGGAAGCACCGCCTGCGTCGTCGCCATCACGCCGAACGTGTTGGTCTCGAAAACCTCCCGCACCCGGTCCATAGGGGTGCCCTCGAACACACTGATCGACGGGACACCCGCGTTGTTGACCAGGACGTCGATGGGCCCCGCTGCCTCGAACGCGGCGGTGACGGACTCGGGCTTGGTCACGTCGAGTTCGACGACGCGGAGCCGCTCTGACTCGGGCAGGACGTCCGCACGCGGCGTGCGCATCGTGGCGATGACGTTCCACCCCTGCGAGTGGAAGTAGAGGGCGGTCGCCCGCCCGTATCCGGATGAGGTACCAGTGATCAGAACCGTCTTCATGCTGTGACCCTTGCGATGTGGTGGGATTTGCAGGTGGACAGGCAATTTCCCGCTCCATAGGAGGACGGGTGATTCCATTGAATCGCTCTGACCTGCGGAAATGGTAGAACTATCCTCCCTTCCTCTTGCATGATTCTGCTCCGGCGTCTGCCCCGCTCAGGGAAGGACGCCCGCGAGAGAGTCTTCGGCTCGGATCGTGATTGATCTCCAGAACCGTCAGAACTGAAGATGAGGGTCGGTGCGGCCGATGCCTGGACGGCTCCGGCCGGGTGGCCAGGGACTGCGGGCCGGCCTTCAAATGCCGAGCGATCCATGCACAGACAGAAGGGAGCAACTGCGCGGTGTTGGCGGCGTTGCAGGGGATGCCGTGACCATGACTGGGCGATCTTGCACGAGTGGGGGTCTTCCGGGTTTGGCATGAGACTGCGACCGCAGGAGACGCTGCGGCGTACTCAGCAGGTGGCGCGGCCGGACGCGGTCCACGCCCCTGCGCCTGCCGGGCAACACCTGTCGGTGTAGAGGATCATGCAAGCATGTGCCAGGAATAGTCTAGGGGTTGGGCTGGCGGATCTGATTAGAATTCGTCTCATGAGTGCGAAGGGCGATGTCTTTGCTGTGGTGGTCCCCCGGATTGGGATCGGTACAGGTTCTCGTCGGTGGGCGAGTAGCGAGTGACCTGCCGGAACACGGCAAGACGGGCCTCACGCGCTCCGGGCCAGTGTTTCCTTCCCTGTGATGTCTCGGTTTCAGGCTTGCGTTGAAGGATTCGGGGCCGGCCTTGTCCGCCGAGGTTCCGCCCGCCCCGCGTGATTCTGGTCACGCCGATTTCACGGCACACGTTCGCGACATCCTTCGATGCGTACTGAGCGCCATCGTCGCTGTGAAATATCGCCCCTGTAACCAGTAGACGCGTGATACCTGACACTAAGTCAGTGACGGTCTCTGGTGATTAATGCCGATGGGACTTCCGCCCGTCGTCCGAATTCCCTGTAATTCTATGAGGAACGAGCCTTGTACGGCTCGAAAAGGAGAATCCTGTGAAAATGAGATCGTTCAGGCGTGCAAGTGTCGCGGCCGTGACGGCAGTTGCCGGAGTGGCGATGCTCTTCTCGGCGACACCGGCATCCGCCGCAAACCCTCCCTACGACGGCTGCCCCGGATGGGCGATCTGCCTCTATGAGCACGAGAACGGAGGGGGTTCGAAGGTCATCATCACTCCCGACGTATTCGGCAAGATAACGACTTTCTCGGTTGCCAAGGCTCATTTCCTGAACGGGAAAGGGGCCAATGACCAGGTCACATCCTGGCTGAACAACACGAACTGCGAAGTGCGCTTCTACGACCAGGCTCCCTCACCCACCGGATGGACCGGGTACCCCTTGATGATCGACCGTACGCCGCACGACAATTACGGCGCCAGGGGCGACTGGACCGGCACCAATCACAACGACTGGCTCAGCGGGATTGACTACCACTGCAGGTGACAGCCCGGTCCTGCCGGACGCGGTGGCCATAAGCCGTGTTCAAGGCGCCGGCGGGATGATGCCGGCGTAGATGTGCAACCAGGGCTGTTGTAAGGCCATGTGGTCTTGCAGCTGTACTGGTCAGCGACCTGTTGCCGAGATCAACGGAGCTCCGTTGAGTTCGATGATGTCTCATGTCCTCGATGCGCAACGGAGCTGCGACTCTCTGAGTGGCAGGACTGTTTTCAGAGTCGGAGTGATCTTGTGAGATTGCACGTCACGGCCGTGTGACGGTGCCCGGTTGGGCCCGGTCCGCAAGGTTACAAGGCTCCGGTTGGCTCCGGTTACCGATCAAGTCGCCGACGCGTCAGCGCGTGCGCACACGAGGCTGACGCGGTGCTGGCCACGTTGCGGCAAACGGCGTGCACGGTTCCCCCGCCCGACACCGCACCCCATCCACATCAACGACTGATCCGCCAAGTCCCCTCCCGTCATGGACCGTTGCAATGATCCGCACCGAGCCGGACTCGTGGCGGACCGCGGCGGGGAGGAAAGAGAGACGGACAGTTGTCCATACGTACGCCGCGGCACAAGTCCCGGCACAGACCGAACTCCTGGCGGGCGGGCGCTGTCGCGCAAGCCCTGTGTGTGGCGATGCTCGCCTCGCTCGTCACACTGTTCGCGCCCGCGTCGGCACTGGCCCTCGACGACGTCAACGAGTCGGCCATCACGTTCAACACGCAGGGCGGCACTCGGTGGAACTTCGTCAGGTCGGTCCTGATCAAGGACGCCGATGTCGTGGCCCTGCAGGAGACCACGACGCCTCCAGTCGAGGGCACCGGGCGTGAGCTCCTCGACAACCTCGGCGACCCATCGGCGACCCCGTCCGGGCTTCCCAGCCTGAAGTACCGCCTCTACGTGCAGCGTTGGGGCAAGCCAGGACGGGGGCAGGCAGAGGGGGCCCTGCTCTACCTCAAGATCCTGGACAAGGCTGCCTGGGGCACCGAGACCGGTACCGACACCGACGACCCGGATACACAGAGCAACACCCAGAAGTCCATGGCGATCTGGTTGCGGAACGCACCCGAGGACCTCGGCGACCTCGCGGCCCGTGTCAGGATTCTTCCCGCCCAGGACGACAGGGGGCGCTGGATCAGGTCCCGCCCCGCGTTCGGGGTGGAGGTCAACGGCACCTGGTACTTCAACATCCACGCCGCGTCGATCCGTTCCGGCGACACGCCCAATCCGCATGCGGTCGCCCTGATCGACACGCTGTCCCAGGCCATGGCCGGCCAGCGGTGGCGGGCCCTGGGCGACTTCAACAGCTCCGCCGCCCCCACGCGCCGCAAATTCCCCAACACGTTCTACGCGACGCAGAACGGTGCCGTGGACGGCTCGCCCGTCCCGACCCAGTTGTCCGGCTTCCCACTCGACTTCATGGTCGCCAGTGATCAGCTCAAGAACCTCGCTGTGTTGCGGAATGGCCAGAACGGTGGCTCCGACCACTGGCCCGTGAGGTTCGCCAAGGAGGGCAGCCACACCTGCAACTCCGGCTGGGGCAATCTGACCGTCTACAACCGCGAGGAAGCTCAGCGCGTCGCGCGTGCGGCGGGGGACGCGTGCGGTCCGCGGCCCGCGGTCATCTCCATGGGGGACAGTTACATCTCGGGTGAGGGTGGCCGCTGGGCCGGGAACGCCGCCGCCTCTGCGGCCGGGTCGGCGTGGGGCACGGACCGGGCCGCGGTGAACTGCAACGGTGACGAGACCGTGTGCGACCACGATCCGTCCAAGGTCTACGGCGACACCGGGTACGACAAGGGCGCGAACGCGTGCGACCGGTCCGACTCGGCCGAGATCAAGGGCTTGGAGACCCTCGACGTGCCACTGGAGCGGCGATTCAACATCGCCTGCTCAGGTGCGACGACGGACAATGTCACCACGACCGGCTTCAAGGGCCAGCGGCCCCAGATCGACGATCTGCGCGACATCGCCCAGAACAACGACGTGCGGACGGTCGTGCTGTCGATCGGCGGCAACGACCTCAAGTTCGCCGACATCCTCCAGGACTGCGTCAAGGCTTACTTCCTTCCGTCCCTGTTCAACAAGGGCTGCCGGGGCAGCATGGAGAAGGAGTTCTCCGAGGGCCTCGACCCGGCTCGGGCCAAGGTCGTGCGGACGGTCGAGGCGATCCGTAAGGTACTGCGCGAGGCGGGCCAGGAGGACGGCAGCTACCAGATCGTGCTGCAGTCCTACCCCAACCCCCTGCCGCTGGGCCGCGACTACCGCGACCCGGAGAACGCGCCTCTCCCGCCGGCCAACTACAGCCGGTATCTGAGTGGCGGATGCCCCTTCCTGGACGCGGACAGCGACTGGGCGCACACCTCCGTGGTGCCACGGATCAGCTCCATGCTGCACCGTGCCGCGAACGAGGCCGGGGTGTCCTTCCTGGATCTGCAGGACGCGTTCGCCGGGCACGAACTGTGCAGCAGGACGACGCAGCAGGCCAACTCGTCCCACACGCTCACCGCCCCGCTCAGTGCCGACCGCGCCGAGTGGGTCCGATGGGTCCCGTACCTGGTCGAGGGCATCAAGGACCTGCCGTGGCAGGCCCAGGGGAACCAGCAGGAGGCGATTCACCCGAACCACTACGGCCAGCTCGCCCTGTCCGCCTGCTTGACCAAGATCCTGGAAAAGCTCGACGACTCCCCGGCGGCCTCCGCCTGTGTCGGCAAGGCGTCCAGCGCTCCCGGTTCCGTCGACGGGACTGTCAACGACACCGGGCCGGAACTGAGCAGGAGCAACCGCCGTGCCCCCGTGGCGGGGCTCCCGGACTGGAGCCGGGCCGGATACCGGGGCGGAGAGGTGCTGCCCAATGCGGCTTCCTACAACTCCGACCCCACCTGCCACATCACCCCGTCCACTCTTGAACAGCAGTTCAACGTAAAATCCGACGACGGACGCGACGACACTGCGGGGCTGCAGGGTGCCATCGACCAGATCGGCAAGAGGTGCACACCCAGCGCCGCGCCCGGCAGGCTGTCGGTGATCCAGCTACCCAAGGGCGTACTCAACGTCAGCAAACAGCTGGGCGTGGACGCCTCCTACCTGGTGATCCGGGGACAGGGGTCGGATCCGGCGAACGGCTCGCGGATCGTCTTCCGCCCCGACGAGAACACCCGCTACGACACCCTGACGTCCAAGAGCGAGCGCTGGTCTCAGGAAACCATGGAACACAAGTGCGAATTCACGACGACCAACCTCGTCGGCACCGGTGGCTGGATCTGGCCGGGACGCGGGCTCTTCCGGGTCCAGACCCGGGAGCCCGCCGAGAGGTATCTCGACAGATGCGGCTTCCCCGACAAGATCCCGGAGAACCGCCGCGACCTCTTCGAGGGGTCGATCAACCAGCACTGGGAGTCGGGTATCGAAGTGGGCGGATCCGCAGCCGACGCCAACTACGCCGCGCACCAGGGCGACCGGGTCATCCAGCTGAACGCGAAGGCGAAGATGGACGCCTTCAAGCCGGGCGGCTACCTGTGGGTCGGCGCGGCCAACAGCCTCAAGTTCTACCAGTCCCAGGAAGTGGACGTGGTGAGGACGGACGACCCCCGCATGGACAACCTGCACATGCGCCAGCAGGTTTTCACCATCGCCTCGGTGGACACCTCCCGCCGCACCGTCACGATCGACAAGCCACTGGAGTTCGATCTCCCGGTCGATTCCACTTCCGACGGCTCCCCGCCGCTGGGCGTGGGGGCCGGCAAGCCCTACGCCAGCAAGGTCACCGCACTGAAGATGATCACCGACGTGGGCTTTGAGAACTTCTCCTTCACCCAGGACATCAACGGCCTGCCCAAGCTCACCGGCGGCACCTACCAGTTCAGCCCGTCCCAAGCAGCCCACAACTACGGCAACATGGCACCCGACTACGCCATGCACGGCATCGTCTTCAAGTGGGCCGCCAACTCCTGGGTGCGCGGCGTCCGCGCCGACATGGTCGGCTCGCATCCAGTCGTCACCGAAGTGGCCAAGAACATCCAGGTCGAGCACAACGTCTTCGACGGTTCCTGGAACAAGGGCAAGGGCGGCAACGGCTACCTGCGCGGCTCCCGCGTCTGGGACTCGGTCTACGCCTACAACACCAGCCGCAACCTGCGGCACTTCACCTTCCAGTGGGCCTCTTCCGGCAACGTCGCCATCGGCAACGACTTCGACTCCGATCTGAACCTGCACGGTGGCTGGGAACAGCACAACCTGTTCGAGAACAACACCGTGCACGTGCCCTACAACCACTCCTCCAGCGAGTGCGACACCAACTGCGGAGGTGAGGGCGGGGCCGGCGACAAGGGCACCTGGTGGCCGATCTACTGGGCCGCCGGCACCAAGGGCATCGGCTGGTCCGGATCGAGCGGCCCGCAGAACGTCTTCTTCCGCAACACCCTGACCAAGCAGACCACTCCAGGAGGCCCCTACCAGCCCTACCAGCCCTACGCGGACAAATCCAGGGTGTACCAGTTCGGCTCCGCCGCCGACAACGCGAGCGCCTTCCGGCATCTGAGGACCGCAGGCGGCCCCATCCTGGACTGGGGCGGCAATGAGGGCCTCGACTACACCCGCGGAGACGGCGTCAACGCCTCCAGGACCGACCCCGCACCCTCACTCTTCCTGCGCGACTACCGCTACTGAGCCGGACCCCGTCCGACTGCGCCCGTTCCCGACGAACCCCGGTTCGCCGGGAACGGGCGCAGAGCGTTGTACGCGGTCCGCGATCGGGCCGCTGAGAAGGTCCGCGGCGGTGACGTCCCAGTTGACTCCGGAGAGCTCATGGCCGGCGGGAACCAGCACGCTCGTCGACGTGCTGGGCGACCGCGTCGACGCCGGACCGTGCGTACCTTTCCAGGGACCGTACTGAGGCGTGGCGGGCGCGGGCCAACAGCATCGGCGTAGACGTGCCGTCTTCCGCGTCATGCGTGAGCGCGCCGCGGCGGAGCCGGTGGAGCGTCCAGCCCTCCAGGTAGTCGAAGTCCTCGGGGCCGGCGAGGGGGGTTGGCAAGCAGCCGGGTGTTCTTCTCGAAGATCTCGCCACCCGCCCGAACCTCACCCGGTTTTCGCAGCTGCGCACGGCGACGGCGGCGAGCACCGCGTACTGCGCCGCCAGGAGCCTGGCCAGCGCCACCGCCAGCAGGCACACGCCAGTAGTACCCCTTCGCCCCGTCAAGCAGCTTCCTCACGATGTCCGCATGCCCCGCGTGCCGTCTGGTCTCCTCGACGAGATGGATGAGCATCCAGCGGAGGTTGGCGTTGCCGGAGCGGCAGCCGGGGTGCCGGCCGGCGTCATCCAAAGAGGCCGCGGCCACGATCTCATTGCTCCCGGCGCACTGGGCCTCGTACGACGCACACGCGGCCGGGAGTGCGCCTCATCGCTTCGAGGGAACCGGATGCGCACCACCGGCCGTGGTTCAGGCCCGGGTGTAGCCGCCGTCGGCGAAGAGTTCGGCGCCGGTGACGAACGACGAGGCGTCCGAAGCCAGGAAGAGGGCGGCCTCGGCGATTTCCTCGGCGTCGGCCAGCCGGCCCAGTGGCACGACGGCCTCGGCGAACCGGTCGACGTCCGGCCCCGCGGCGCCCAGCAGGCCAGGGGTCCGCGTGGGTCCCGGGCTGAGCACGTTGACCCGGAATCGGCGCTCCCGCGACTGCCGGGCCCAGTTGTGCACGAGGTTGCTCACCGCCGCCTTCGAGGCGCTGTAGACCTCCAGTTGCTCATTGGGCCGCACGCTGTTGCTCGAGCCGATGACCAGGATGGAGGCGTTCTCCGCCAGCAGCGGAAGCGCCTTCTGAACGGTGAATAGTGGGCCCTTGACGTTGACTGCGAGCGTCAGGTCGACGTTCGCCTCGGTGTGGGCGCCGAGCGCGGCGTCCGCGACGATTCCCGCGTTGGCCACCAGCACGTCGATGCGTCCGGCCTCCTCGCGGACTCGCGCGTAGAGCGCGTCCAGGTCGGCCAGGACCGAGACGTCGGATCGTACGCCGGTGGCCGCAGGGCCCATCTCCTTGACTGCCGCTTCGAGGCGGTCGATGTCCCGGCCGGTCACGAAGACCCGTGCGCCCTCCCGGACGAAGCGGTGGGCGATGGCCAGCCCGATCCCGCTGGTCCCTCCGGTGATCACGGCCACCTTCTCCTGCAGCACGCCTGGCATGTCGAACCCCTTCAGTTATGGAACTGATCGTCCATAACATAGCCAGTAATGGACGATCGAGTCAAGAATGGATAGGCTGAGACCATGCCGAGACCACGCGCATTCGACGAACGCCAAGTCCTGGAGCGGGCCCGGGAGCAGTTCTGGGCGACGGGCTATGCAGGAACCCGGATGGACGACATCGCCCAGGCGACCGGCCTGGGCAAGGGCAGTCTGTACGGCGCATTCGGCGACAAGGGCAAGCTGTTCCACCGTGTGTTCGGCGACTGGTGCACCGCAGTCGTTGAGGTGGCCGAAGCGCGGCTGGCAGGTGGCCCGGACGCAGAGGCCCTGGCCCGGCTGTCGGGATACGTGCACCTAATGGCGGAGAACACCGCCTCCGACACCAAGCGCCGCGGGTGCCTGTTGGCCAAGGGCGCGGCGGAACTGGCCCAGCACGATCCGACGGTCGCCGGACGGTCGGCCGAGACCATGACGGCACTGCTGACCCTGCTGCGGACGGAGATCAGCGCCGCCCAGCGTCACGGCGACATCGATGGCGCTGCGGATCCGGAGCGGTTGGCGGCACTGCTGCTGACGGTGGTCCGAGGTATCGAGGCGGTAGGCAAGGCCGGCCTGGACCCGGAGACGCTGCGGAACATTGCAAACACCGCACTGGAGGTCCTGCCCATGCCCGAGGGGCAGAAACGCCTCGCACCCGGGCGCAGTCCGGCCCGCGAGAACTAACTTGGTGCCATCACGGCCACATGATCCGCCGGACAGTGCCTGGCGGGCACGACGGGTACGGCCCGCCTGGCCGCAGCGACGGTCTCCTGTGCGATCTCGGTACGTTCTGGAGTAAGGGGTCAAGGTTGCCCTTCCCCGGGACATGAACGACCGCGAAGCGCGCGCACTGGGATTCGAGTTGGCTCTGTACGGCGTCGTTGATGCGCTGGGATCCACTGCTGCCGCAGAAGATCAGCGGAACGGGCTTCCCGGCAGGGATACCGAGCCGCTTACGGAGCCCCGGGTCGCCATTGGCGAGGTCGTGTCGCAGAGGCAGGCCGCCACACCGCTGGAGAAGGCCGCCGTCCACCGCAGCCTCGGCGTACAAGGCACGTACCACCCCGGAAAACACCAGGTCCGGACAGAGGCGAACCTCTGTCCGGACCTGGTCACTGCTTCCGCATCACCCCGTGGGGTAATGGTTCGTGTCCGAGGGGCCGCACACACCATACGTACACGCCGGTGTTGCGGCGCACCCTACGGCTGGGGGAGACACGGATTTGAACCCCGGGTGGACGCAAGGACCCGACAGAGCAGCCCTCCGCTACCTGTAGAAGACGGTCCGCCACATACGGAAACCTCGACGCGACAGTGGGCGGGCAGGCGGAGCGCCCCGGCGAGGTCGGATCCAATCGCGAGTGGCGCGAGCGGAGCGAACGCCGCCGCGGCGTCGGCCGAGGATCCGCCGGCCATGGCGGAGCGCCTTCTTGGCCGGATAGAGGTAGACGAAGTGTTTGCTGGTGCCTCGTTTCCGGTGGCGCTGGATGTGCCAGCCGAGAAAGTCGAGACCATCCTCGATATGGGTAATCAGTGTCTTCTCCCGCGCCAGACGTAAGCCCATCGTGGCAAGCACGATCGCGATCTCCTCACGCAGTCCCTCTGCATCGCCTCGGGTACCCGATACCGCCAGGCACCAGTCGTCCGCGTACCGAATCAACCGGTAGTTGGGCAGACCATTCCGGCGACGCCCGGCCTGCTGATATTGCTTGGCACGGGGTCCGCCCGGCGCCTGGGCGATGTACTCGTCCAGCACGGACAGGGCCACGTTGCTCAGCAATGGAGAGAGGATCGACCCTTGCGGAGTACCGGCGTCAGTCGGCCTCAAGGACTTGTCCTCGCCGAGGATGCCTGCCTTGAGGAACGCCTTCACCAGGGCCAGAACGCGTTTGTCTCCGATGCGCCTTCGCACCCTGTCCATCAAGGCTGGGTGCGAAATTTCATCGAAACAGGCAGCAATGTCACCTTCCACGATCCACTCATACGAGCGGGAGGTAAGGTGACGCACTTCCGCCACCGCGTCATGAGCCCGGCGCTTCGGACGGAACCCGTAACTCTGTGGGTGAAAATCCGCCTCGAAGATCGGCTCCAACACCAGCTTCAAGGATGCTTGGACCACACGGTCGGTGACGGTCGCGATTCCGAGGCGACGGAGCTTTCCGTTCAATGAGCCGCTCCCGAGCCCACGCGACCAGAAGGAAGGCGGGATCGGTAACGAGGTTGAACAGATCGTCGAACTGGCGGTGAGGATCACCGCTGGCCCACTGGTGCAGCTTGGTCTGAATCTCCAGTACCCGGCGTTCGCCCCAGTAAAGGGCCGACTCCAGTTCGCCGGTATTCACCGGCGAAATCCTCCTGGCATTCCAGTCTCCTCCCTGCTGACTTGCTGGTCCCCTTCGCCATGTGCGCGCCTCTCGCGCGCTCGGACTACTACGGGACCTCCGCCCCATCCCACGGCCCTCGGCCGGCGACGGGCCTGCCCTGAACCAGGCTGGCTGGCCCGGAGGGCGACCGGGGATGATTCCCACGTTCACTCGATGACCGGTCGACGAGGGAGGTGCCCAGCTCTTGCTCCGGCAGCATCGCCACGACTACGCCGCAGTCCTTCATCGTGGCCTCCCCACCGACGGCACTACGCGGCTTCGGAGTTGACCACCAGAGTGGTCACGCACTGCATCCCGGCCCATATCCACCAGATTGAAGCCGGTTCGTCGCTTACGGAGCTTTGCCACTGGTTCCTCGCGTACGCCTTCTCGTCTCGCTTGCCGGACCCGCACTGTCTGGCAGTGCCAGCACGTCCCGGCGTTGTCAGGGCTGCTTCCCACCCTCACCGGCGTCCCCCGGATCAGGCTGCCCTCAGCTTCAGCCGGACTGCTGCGACAGCCCGGTGGCGGAGTCCTTCCACCCCCGCCCGGTCATCAAGCGCCTCGTGCCGCACAGTGCCGTCCACGATCAGCACGGCATCCGTCGCGAACCGCTTGCGAGGCTGAAGCGCGAGCATCGAACTGCCGTGGGCTCAGCCCGGTGAACGGGGGCATCCAGGAGGGCTCCGACGCCGTGATCACACCAGCCGCTCCCAGATCATCCCAGTTGCCCGGACTGCCCCATGTCCTTGATCCTGTGTCTTCGGGTAGCAGGGAGAGCACATGGGGCTGGTTCTTTTCCCGGGGGACGGAGACAACAGCAGTCCGAATGTCTCCTGGTCCTACAGCGGTTTTGCCGCGTTCCGGCGGCGTCCGGCCGAGACCGAAGGAGTCGCCCTGTCAGAGATGTGGGGTTTCGGCGGCGAGCGCCAATGGAGCGAGGTGTCCGCAGCTCTGGAGCCGCTCCATCATCCGGATGTCGGCGGCGACGACCTCTCGCCTGCCGAGTGCGCGTCGCTCCTGGTCCGGCTGGACACGATCACCGACGACTGGGCACGGGAGGACGGTCACCAGCTCCTCCAGCAGCACATCGAAGACGCCCGCCAACTGATGGTCGCCCTGCGGCGCTGCATCGAGAAGGATGTCCCGTTGATCTTCCTCTGAGCCACGCCGACCACCGAACCGCTTACGGGACAGCCCTCAGGTTGGCAATCCGTCTCACGTCAGCCCGCGGTTGACGCCCTGGCGACCCAATTGGCCATGTCAACATCGGGCTGATTCCGAGCCGCGTATCCAGTGGTGCAGCGGCAGCGGTAATACGGCTGTCCGTGGTTGTGTGTGCCCTACCGCAGCGAGCAGCCAGCCGACCGCCTCTGGCGCTCCTGCCAAACGGCAGGCACGCGAGACACAGAGGCCATTGCATACAGTATTCAGATTGGCTAACGTCTACTCATGCGGCTGACGAAGTTCACAGACCTGACACTCCCCGTGATCATGTGCTTGGCGTCAACTGGTGAAGAACTCGCCACCGCACGGCGGTGCCGGGCATGACGATTTATGGCGATGACGCGACAATAAGGCAGATCTTCACCACCGCCGGGGACACCTGGGCTGTGGTGGGCCTGTCCGACAACCGCGAACGGGCCGCTTACCGAGTGGCCGAAAAGCTGCGGCGCATCGGCAAGAGGGTGGTGCCTGTACACCCAAAGGCCGAGACGGTGCACGGTGAGCAGGGCTACGCTTCTCTTGCGGAGATCCCTTTCCCGGTGGATGTGGTGGACGTGTTCGTCAACTCCGCCCTCGCCGGAGACATCGCCGACCAGGCTGTGGCGATGGGCGCCAAGGCAGTCTGGTTCCAGTTGGGTGTCGTAGACGAGGCCGCGTACGACAGGACGCGCGAGGCTGGCCTGCTGATGGTGATGGACCGCTCCCCGGGACGGGAGATACCACGGCTGGGGCTGGGGCTGGGCCTCGTCTGATAAATTTCGTCCGGCGCGCGACACCAGGCACGCACGCTCGCCGCGTTGCCAGGATCACCAAGTACGTCCGGGCCGTCGACGCTGTTGACCCTCCGCTTGCGATCGCACGCACCAGCCGCCGCGCGCCCCGCCCTACGGGCGGACAACGCCACTTGCCAGATACGGCCTAGGCTCACGCCCCCAGCCAGCCACTGCGCGATCACACATCACTCACATTCCCAGGACCGGGAGTCAAGGTACGGCGTGCCGGTCGCGGGTCGCCGTGACGCCCGTCACAGCCCGCGGCCGTCCGCCGCGAGTTGTACAGCACGGGCGGCGCTTCCCGCGCCGACACCACGGATCGGCCAGTGTCCGCAGCCGCAGAACCACAGCATCCACTACGGAGAGTTCGCGTTCGTCACTCGCGCGAGGCGCCTCCTGCCGGCCGTCTCGTCGTCGTAGAAGTAACCCGAGGGCACCCCGAAGAACTCGGCCAGGGCGTGCATTTGACTCCGCTTGGGGTCGTTCTGACGCCCCGTCTTCCACTGCCACACCAGCACATGGCTTACACCGAGCGCCCTGCCGACCTCGGCCGGGGTGAACTCGCCTCGGTCCGGCGGGCGCACGATCTCGAACAGGCGCCTGAGCCGTTCCGAGAACGGCTCACCCTTCACCGCCGCCAGTCCCAACTCCGGCTTCTCCGGCGGAGTTTCAGTCCCTTCCGGCATACCGGATCCTCGAATCATCATTAACGCCAGTTGACCGCACGGGCGATATGAGCCGATCCACCTAGTGACGAGGTGAGCTCACAGACCTGCCGCAGAGCCCGCAGATGGGCCTGGATCACCCTGCACGCCTGGTCATACTGGGCCCTGGACCGTGCCGAACTTCCGCACCCGACAATGGACGACGTCGAGCTGGTGATCTCCGAACTGGTCACCAACGCCGTAACCCACGCCTGCGGACCCGTCCGCGCCCGCCCGGACCGGCTCGCCTCCGGCGCCGTACGTGTGTCCGTGGACGACGGAGGCCCACAGACACACCGCACCACACGGACCCGGCCGAACACGGCCGCGGCCTGCCCATCGTGGCCGCGCTCTCGGCCCATCACGGCCAGATCAGCAACATCCCGGCCCCGTACCGCGCCCGCTGGTGGGCCACCCTCAGCCCCATCCCGTAGTCGCGGACTCCGACTTCGCAGAACAGGCCGACCGAGCCTGCCTCGACGACCTCTCCACCGCCATCCTCCAAACCAACACGGACGACAACACAACCCCGTACGAGTCCGAAGCACACGACGGGCGCCGACCCACATCCGTTGCCGACGGCGAAAGAGTCCCGTAGCGCTACAGCGCAACCGCTCGTCACACCCCGTAGACCCGAGCGTGCACCTGAAACAACATCCCTGGTGCAAACGCCCTCCTCCCATAGCGCCGCAACACCAGTCCGCGCCTGGGTGCCAGCCCAAGGCTGCACGGCGTGGAGACCGCACACGGGACACCCCGGCCCAGGCACACAAAGCCCCTATCCCTCGCTTATCCCTCGCTGTGGGCCGTGCCTTACGACACTGGCAACCGGGGATCCGCGGAGATCTGCCGCCGGCTCGGACTCGCCCTCACCTACGACTCCGGGAAACAGAAAGTGCTGGCTGAGATGGATCTCAACCAGCACTCT
>NZ_FMDK01000654.1 GCF_900091995.1 Streptomyces sp. MnatMP-M17 | reverse complement strand
CCGCCCGCCACACACGCGGGCCTCGTGCTGCGGGACAGATGGCGCCGAGTGACAGAGGTAACACTTGGGCTCTTCGTTGCCTTCTGGACACCTTCAGTTCGCCATGGCCGCCTTGACTGCCTGAATACCGTTCAGCGGGGCAACGGCTGAACCGTCAGGGTGTACGCGCTTGCCCTTCTGCGCCCCGTCCGGTTGCCTCGACCGCACCAGATGGGCAACAGGACACATGAAGCACGCCGAGACGGCCACGGACGAGCGTCACATACCGCAGCCCGAGATGGTCGATGTCAGTACCCTTCCCGCCGCCGTTCCCGCCGGAGGGGAGCGGTCCGCGGCGCCGCCGGGCGAGCGGCGCGGGACCAGGCTCTATGTGATCGACGGGCTGCGCCTCGTGGCGGCCCTGATGGTGGTGGTGCACCACTACATCGGCACGGCCCGCGCCGACCGGCCCGACAATCCCATCTGGGGCCGTCCGGTCTCGGAGATCTTCCCGGATGTCTTCCCGGCCGCCACCTACGGCTGGCTCGGTGTCGAGTTCTTCTTCGTCATCAGCGGTTTTGTCATCTGTATGTCCTCCTGGGGACGGCGGCCGAGGGACTTCTTCGTCTCCCGGGTGATCCGCCTCTATCCGGCCTACTGGTTCGCGGTGCTGTTCACCACGGCGGTCCTGACCGCCCTTCCGGCGGTCTTCCAGCCGCTGAAGCCCACGCAGTGGATCCTCAATCTCTCCATGCTCCAGAAGGGCATGGGCGTGCCGGACGTCGACAATGTCTACTGGACGCTCTGGTCCGAGCTCCGCTTCTATCTCATCTTCCTGCTTGTGGTGGCCACCGGTCTGACCTACCGCAAGGTGGTCGTCTTCTGCTGTGTCTGGGGCACGGCCGCGGTGTTCGCCGGGAAGTCCGGGATCCCCGTCCTGGTCACGCTCGCCAACCCCGACGCCGCGTGGTTCTTCATCGCCGGGCTTGCTCTGTACCTCATGCACCGCTTCGGCCAGGATCCGCTGCTCTGGTGCATCCTGGGCATGTCCTGGGTGATGTCGCAGAACGACATCCTGCACCGGGTCGAATTCGAGGACGTGTCGACCTGGAGCGGCTCGGTGTTCCTGTACACGGTCTTCCTGCTCGTCATGGCGGGCGTCGCGCTGGGCCTGGCCGACCGGATCCGGTGGAAGTGGCTGACCACGGCGGGCGCCCTGACCTATCCGCTCTATCTGATGCACTACGCGGTCGGCACCGCGGTGATCCACTATCTGCGCGACCGCGTCGACGCCCGGCTGCTGGTGATCGGGCTGATCGCCGGAATGCTGGTGCTGAGCTGGCTCGTACACCGTCTTGTCGAGCGGCCTTTGGCGAAGTTCCTGAAGAAGGGACTGACCGGAATGTTCTCCCGCCTGGACACCCCACCCGAGCGCACCACTTCGGGCTGAGCCGTGCGACTGTGTCGGCAGAAGGTTTTCGGCGGAAGGGCGGGGAAGTGGGGGGTCGCGGAGTGCGGGCGTCTGGTGGACGGGCTGTCGGCAGCGTCACAGTGGCAGTTGGGACAGTGGTACTCGGAGCGGTGCTGACAGGCTGCACCGGCAGTGGACTGTCCGATGGCAGTGGACTGTCCGACGGAAGCGGCCGGCCGGGCGGTGGAGCGACGGCGACCGACGGCCACGGGACCAGTCCCTTGGCCGATCCGGACGGTACGAAGCCAGGCCTGGCGGCGATCTCCTCCGAGAAGGACGAGTCGGCCGCCCGGGATCTGATCGCCGGAGTGTCCACCAAAGGGCGCGGGCCGAAGACGGGTTACTCACGGGACGCGTTCGGCTACGCGTGGATGGACACGGCGGACGGCGTGCCACTGGCCCGGAACGGCTGTGACACGCGCAACGACCTGTTGAAGCGCGACGGCCAGAACCTTCGGTTCCGTTCAGGTTCCGACTGCGTCGTGATGTCGATGACGCTGTACGACCCGTACACCGGCAAGGACATCGACTGGACGAAGCAGAAGGCATCGGCCGTCCAGATAGACCATATGGTGCCGCTTTCGTACGCCTGGCAGTTGGGCGCGGCCCGCTGGGACAAGGACAAGCGCGAGCAGCTCGCGAACGATCCGCTCAATCTCCTTCCGGTGGACGGTCCGTCCAACAGCTCCAAGGGCGATTCGGGCCCGGCGTCCTGGCTGCCGCCCAGCAAGGCGATCCGCTGCTCGTACGCGGTGCGGTTCGCGCAGGTGGCGCTCAAGTACGAACTGCCGGTGACGGCACCGGACAAGAGGACCATGCTCGCCCAGTGCGGCGGCTGACGACAGGTCGGGACGGCCGCCGGGAAAGCCGGGAGGGAGGCCACTCCCCTGCGGTGGCCTCCCTGGTGCGATGTGCCGATGTGCCGACGCGTCAGCCGCCGAGGCCGTCCAGGTCCACGATGTCCTTGTCGGCGGGGACCTCGGCGGGAACGGGCTTGTCGAAGTCCGTGAAGGCCATCGTGCCGGCGTCCTTGCCCTTGACGACTATCTTCAGCAGATACGGCTTGCCCTCGGTGGCGACATACATGGTGTAGTCGGAGGCGCCGTCGGTCTCGTTGAGCGTGATCGCCTGCTGTCCGTCCACCGTGGTGAGCGGTCCCTTGCGGGCGATGCTGTCGCCGTCCTCGAACTCGGCGAGCAGTTCATCGAGAGCGCAGAACCCGACGAAGTCCTTGGCGTCCGGAGCCTTGGCATCGGTCTTCACCCAGCGGTCGGCGAGCATCTTGACCACGGCGTCGGTCTCTTCCTTGGGCTGTCCCTCGCCCTGGGCCCGCAGCATCTCCTCGTCGAACTTCATATAGACGGTCGCGCCGACCTTGGACACCGTCGCGGTGCCCTCGCCGTTCATCGACATCGTGCCCGCGCAGTCGCCCTTCTTGTCGAGAGCCATATCGGTGACGACGGTCCCTGTGCCCTCCTTCACATCGGCCTTGAGCGTGAGGGAGGAGGCGGCGCGGACGGTGGCGAAGGACTTCTCGGCGATCTCCGGGCCCGAGAGATCCGCGAACGGCTCGGGCTTCTCACCGGAGTTGCTCTTGCTGGAACTGGACTTGTCGGGATCCTTGGCGTCCTTGCCGCCGTCCTTGCCGTCCGAGCCGGTCGCTCCGCAGGCCGGGAGCGTCAGGATGGCGACGGTGCAGAGGGCGGCGAGTGCGCCACGGCGGATTCGAGGAGCGGTGGTGACGGTCATAACGGTTCTCCGGTGACTGCGATCGGCTGCGATGCGGCGTGGCCGCGATATGGCTGGAGCAGTGCGTGCGGTGCGTGCGGTGCGGTGCGTGTAGCGCGTGTGGCGCCGGGACTCAGAGCTTCAGGTCCCACTGGGACGAGTCGTGCAGGATGCCCGGGCTGACCTCGACCGTGAGCGCCTTGGCGGCGGACGGCGCGTCGAACGCGAACAGGACCGTGGCCTTCTTGCCGGGCATGACCGTGCCGCTGAAGCCGATTCCGGTGGTGTCGTCGATGATCGACTCCGCCTCGACACCGTCCTCGCCGGCCCGCGCTATGACGGTCGCCAGCCCGGCGTCGAACTTCTTCTTGCCGGCGTTCTCGATGACCACAGTCACCTTGTAGGCCTTGTTGTCCTTGGTGTGGCCGACCGCGTACTCGCCGGGCGTATAGGCGGTGGGCTCCGAGACCGTGACGGTCAGATCGTCGTCGTAGACGGCGGAGTCGCCGGCGCCGAGTATCTCGCTCTTGCCGCCGCCGTCCTTGCTGTCCGTACCGCCCGCCGCCTTGGGCGCCGAACTGACCGAGGACGTCGCCTTGTCCAGTTCCTTCACCGCGTCGCCCACGAGCTTGAAGGTGAGGAACGCGCCGACCGCCGCGAGGACCAGGGCGAGCAGTCCGAGGACGACACCCGAGGTGGCCACTCCCTTGTTCGTCGCCTCACCGCGTCTGGCTCTGCCTCGTCCGGCCAGCCCGAGGATCAGCCCGATCAGTCCGAGGACACCGGCCAGCCAGAAGAGGAACGGGATCAGCCCCGAGACGGCTCCGATGATCCCGAGGACCAGGGAGGCGATCCCGAGGCCGTTGCGGGCGGCCATGGGCGCGCCGTGTCCCGGCGGAACCGGTGCCTGCGGATACGGCGACGACTGCGGGTACTGCGGTGAGGACTGCGACATGGGTGTGCCTCCGCGGACTGGCATACGAGTGTGAGCGGGACTTCAAAGCCATCCCGCGTGGCGATGAGTCAATAACAGCAGAAGCTGTGAACCGAGTCAACAGTAAATGTCGTCCTTGGGTTGGTCTACGCTGTGAATCGGACTTTTCGATCACACCGCTATGCTCAGCGTCACAGCGCACGGCCACAGCGGAGCCGCACGGTGAGGGAGGCAGCCAGGTGCCGGAGAACGCAACAGAGGTGACGGCCGCGGGAATCGCCCGGCTCGCGGGCGTGGGACGGGCCGCCGTGAGCAACTGGCGGCGGCGGCACGCCGACTTCCCGCAGCCCGTCGGCGGCACCGAGACCAGCCCGTCCTTCGCCTTGAGCCAGGTCGAGCAGTGGCTGCGTGACCAGGGAAAACTCGCCGAGGTACCGCTGCGTGAACGGGTCTGGCAGGAGCTGTCGGGCGACAGCGCGACCGCCGCCACCGCCCTTGTCCGCGCCGGCTGCGTCCTGCTGCTCGTACGGGACAGGCCCACGCGGTGGCGGCAGTTGGCCGCCGCGTCGGACGCGCAGCTCGCGGAACTGCTGCCCGTGGCGCTCGGCGAGGTGCTCGCCGTGCACTTCGGCGCGCCGACGGAGAGCGCTGTTCACACTCCGGGCGCCCGTGAACTGCTTCCTTCCGTTCCGCTGCTGCGGAGTGTCGGTGAGCTGGCGGCGGAGCTGGGCCCTCGCCGGACCTTCGAGTTTCTGCTCGGCCGCCATCTCGACGCCAATCCGCGCCAGTACACACCGACTCCGCCGGAGGCCGCCGCGCTGATGGCCGCGCTGGCGATCCCGTCCGCCTCGGCCCCGTCCGCCTCGGCCCCGTCCGCTCAGACGTCCTCCGCCGAGAGCGTGACCGTCCTCGATCCCGCCTGTGGCACGGGCGCGCTGCTGTGCGCCGTACCGCACGCGGCCGTCCTGTACGCCCAGGAGGCCGCTCCCGAACTCGCCGCGCTCGCCGGACTGCGCCTCGCCCTCCACGCGGACGGCATGGACCATCCGGAAGCCGAGGTCCGCACGCGCGCCGGGGACACACTGCGCGCCGACGCCTTCCCTCGGCTCGCCGTCGATGTCGTGCTCTGCCATCCGCCGTTCAACGAGCGCAACTGGGGCCATGACGAACTGGCCTACGATCCGCGCTGGGAGTATGGATTCCCGGCCCGTACGGAGTCCGAACTGGCCTGGGCCCAGCACGCGCTGGCCCGGCTGCGGCCCGGTGGCACCGCCGTCCTGCTGATGCCACCCGCCGTCGCCTCCCGCCG
>NZ_FMDK01000234.1 GCF_900091995.1 Streptomyces sp. MnatMP-M17 | reverse complement strand
GCGATCCGCGATCCGCGATCCGCGATCCGCGATCCGCGATCCGCGATCCGCGATCCGCGAGGATGCCTGTCCTCGCGTTACCGACGGTTGCGATCCGGTAGGCATGCGGAGTAGCCGAGGCAGCTGTGGCGAGTAGCGCGCGTCCACCGCTTCGCGTACCCGTGGGCCGCGACGCCGAGCGGTGGCGCACTTTCCAAGGTACGAGGACCGTCGCGGTTGCCGCCCGCACCGTCACCTCCACCGTACGTCTGCTGGAAACGCTGCCGGCTGTCGTCCGCGGCGACAGCCGGGTCACGGTGGTGTTCGCGTACGACTCCACCTCCGCGTTCAGCGCGGGAGTTCTCGATCTCCTCAAGGACGCCGGCTGCCGGATCCTGCCGTGGACACAACTGGCCGACGTATCGCCCGATCTGCTGATCTCTGCCAGCGAGAACATCGACGTGCCGCCGGGCGACTGGCCGGTGCTGGTACTTCCGCACGGCATCGGCTTCCAGAAGATGGTGCCGGACTCGCGCGCGGAGGGTGTACGTCTCTCCGGCCTCGTACCGGACACGCTGCTGGATTCGGGGCGCGCGTGGCTGGCGGTCTCGCATCCCGATCAGGAAAAGCAGCTGATCACAGCGCGCCCCGAGACTGCCGGCCGAACCGTGCTGATCGGGGATCCGGTTCTCGACGAGCTACGGGCGAGCGCGTCCCACGCCAGGGTCTACCGCGAGGCGCTGGGCCTGGCCCGCGGACAGCGGCTCGTCGTGCTCAGCTCGACCTGGGGCCCTACTTCCCTCCTGGGGCGGGACCCAGGGCTGCCCGCGCGGCTGCTGGCGGCGTTGCCGTACGACGGCTACCGTCTGGCAGCGGTCATCCATCCCAACGTCTGGGCGGGGCACGGAGCTTGGCAGATCCGCACGCTCCTGGCCGACGCCATGGACGCGGGTCTGCTGCTGATGCCGCCCGTGAACACCTGGCGGACCGCCCTGGTGGCGGCCGACTTCGTGATCGGCGACCACGGCTCGGTGACGCTCTACGGTGCCGCGCTCGGCAAGCCGATCCTGCTCGGCGCCTTCGGCAGCGACGCGGTGCCCGGAACGGCCATGGCGCGGCTCGGCCGTGCGGCACCGCGTCTCGATCCTCGCGCCGATGTGCGACGGCAGGTCGAGGCAGCCCTGGACACGCACACGCCCGACCGCTTCGCCGACATCGTGGCCGGAGCCTTCTCCCGTCCCGGCCACGCCCTGGCCCGGCTGCGGACCACCGTCTACGGTCTGCTCGGTCTGTCCGAACCGGGCTGGACTCCGCCGCCGGTGCTTTCGCTGCCACGGCCGGATCCGCCGGTCGCCGAGGTCACGTCCTGGCTGGTGAGAACGTCCGTGGAGTTCGCGGACGGACGCCCGGTGGTCACCGCTCACCGCTGTCCGTCCGCTGTCAGCGACGGGGAGAGCTCCGATGAAGCTCCTGGGGAGTTCATTCATCTGGCCGCCGACGACCACGAGCGGGACGCCCGGGTCAGCGAGAGTTCCTCCGTGTTGCTGCGGCGCCGGCCGGCTCCCACCTCGGTGGCGGCACTGCGCTGGATCCGGGAGGTACTCGACCGCTGTCCCGGCAGTTATCTCGCGGGAACCGCGGTGGCGGGAGCCGGTTACCTCGTGGGCATTCGCGACGGACGTGTGGTCGAGGTGTCCACCACCGGCCCGGCCCTGGACGCCGGGCTTCCCGCCTCGCTGGTGTACACCTGCCTGCGTGGGCGCATCCCGCTGGACGCCACTGTGACCTTGCGGGCCGACGGTGTTCCCGAGACGGACGCCGTTCTGCGCCTCCGTACCCGCGGATAAGTACCCGTACGCACCGGCGGATAAGTACCCGTACCGTCGCCCGCCCGGTCAGCGGCCTTTCATGTCAGTCTGTCAGTCCTCGGGATCCAGCTGCTCCAGCCGTTCTCGCAGGGCCTCCGCTTCCGGACTGCCGCCGGCCTTGTAGACGGCGAAGGCGCGCTGGAGATGATCGCGTACCACCGTGCGAGGACCGCCGCCGCGCTCGATGATGTCGGCGAGCCCGACCCGGGCCCGGGCCTCATAGTGACTCGCGCCCAGATCGTGGAGGATCACGGCGGCCTCTCCGAGAGAGCGCAGCGCCAGGCCGGTGTCGCCCAAGTGCTCCTGGACGGCGCCGATCGCGGCCAGTGCACGGGCCGCCATCCGCGGGTCGGGGCCGTCCGGCAGATTCAACAGGCTCCGATGAGCCTGCCGCAGGGTCTCCAGAGCCCTTTCGTGGTCGCCCTGGGCGTCCTGCGCACAGCCCAGGAAGTACATGACGATGGCCACACCACGCGGCAGGTCCGCCTCGATGTTCAGTGAGACGGACCGCCGGTACGCCTCGATGGCACGAGCCGTGTCGAAGCGGTCCCAGTAGCGCCCGTAGAACTCCTGCACGGACGCGCTCAGCGCCGTGTTCCCGGCGATGTCCGCGCGGGCGACCGCCGTGTCCAGTTCCTCACGCGCGCGCTCGTACTCGCCGAGATCCATCAAGGGACGGGAGAGCAGACTGCGCAGTCGTGCCTCGGCGTCCGGTGCCCCGTCGGCCGCCGCCGCCCGTGCGCCGAGTTCCAGTGACTCCTTCCAGTCCGCCAGATGCCTGCGGTGCAGGAACAACACCGTGAACGCCTCGGCCAGTTGCCATACGAGAGTGTGCAGTCCGCTGCGTGCGGCCTCCCGGAGAACGGCAAGGATGCCGGACCGCTCTGCTTCGAGCCAGTCGAGCGGGGCAGGTGCGTCTTCCGCTCGGAACGGGTCCGTGACGCCTTCCAGCACACCGGACAGCTCGGCCACACGCAGCCGGTCCTCACGCACCGCGCGGTCGGCCAGGGCGGTCAGCACCAGGTAACGCGTGATGACCCGTTCCAACTGCGCGAGTTGCTCCGCCGCGGGCTCCTCGGCGGCGGCGCGTTCCCGGGCGTGCAACCGCACGAGACCATGCATCCGGAATCGGCCGTCGGGCCGCGCATCCAGCAGGTTCGCCTCCTCCAGCGCCTCCAGCAGCGGCCGCGCGGTGGTGATGTCGAGCCGGGCCGCGACGGCCGCGGTCGCGGTGTCGAAGAGCCGTACGGGCAGCCACCCCAGCAGCCGGTAGAGCCGGGCCACATCGGGTGACAGGTCCCGGTAGGCGAGTCCGAGGACCGCGGACACCGAATGCTCTTCCCCTCGTAAGGACATCCCGGCCAGCCTCCGTGTCTCGTCCGCCAGTTCGTCCGCCAGGACGGACAAGGTGAGCCGCTGGTTCATCTGCAGCCGGGCGGCGACCACATGCAGGGCCACCGGCAGACCGCCGCACAGGTCCACCAGCCGCCGGGCGGCGACTTCGTCCGCCAGGACGGTGTTCCCGCAGCGGTCGGCGAGGAGCCGTACTCCGCTGTCGGTGTCCAGCGGCTCCACCTGCATCAGATGGGCGCCGTCGAAGGCGGCCAGTTCACCCAGCCGGCCGTTGCTCGTCACCAGCACGACGCTGCCGGGGCCTTTCGGCACCAACGGTCTGACCTGGGCCGCTCGGCTGACGCCGTCCAGCACGACCAGCAGCCGGCGGTCGGCGGACTGCCTGCGGTACAACGCGGTACGTTGCTCAAGCGTCGCGGGCAGATACTCGTCGCGGACCCCGAGGTCGCGCAGACAGATACCCAGGGCCTCGGACACATCGGCGCCGGCCTGTTCCCGCAGCGGCGCGAAGTCGACGTACAACTGCCCGCCGGGGAACTGCCGGCGGGACGCCTGCGCCCACCGGGACACCATCGCCGTCTTTCCGACACCGGGGAGCCCGCTCAATGCTCCCATCCGCACGGGAGCGCCGGCCTCTGCGTCGTCGGCGCCCTCGCCGTCGGCACCGAAGCGGCCGTCCAGTTGTGAAAGATCAGCCGCGCGGTTGATGAAACGGACCGTCAGCGGGGGCACCTGATCCGGTTTCCGTCCCGATCCCGGCTCAGACGCCGGCGCCACGTGGAAGTGGATCCCGCCGTGCACATCTCCCGCCTGTACGACCGGACCACTGACGTTGCCGGACACGTCGTTGCGGACCTGCGGTGCCCGACGGTCGGATCCTTCGTACCGTCCTTCCCCGCTCACAGCGACTCCGCGTCCGGCCCGGTGGTGCCTGCGCCTGCCGCCGCCGCGCCCGATGAAGCCAACTCCGCCAATTCGGTGTCCAAAACGAACCCCTCACCACACAAGCCGCTGAATCGTCGGCTCCCACCGTAGAGCGTAGGGAAAGGCGAGCGAGCCTCGACAGAGCCGGTCAGCCGGTGGCCGGGACCGGCGGGTCGTTCAGCGGCTGGGGAGGCGAACTGGCGATCTGCCGCGAGTTCGCCTCAACTGCCAGGAACCGCACCGCCTCGTAGCCGCGCTCACGAGGCTGCCGTACACCTATGCCACCGGGTCTCACCGGCCGCGTCAGTGTGCGGCGATCTGCTGGAGCGCCGCACCCTGGTAGCGGGCACCGGCGTTCCAGAGGATGAAGGAGTCCATCTTGTTGGCCGCCGCGGCCTTGATCTGTTCGGCCACCTGGGTCGGCCCGTAGGTGCTGCCCATCGAGAAGTCCTGGAGCCACGGGACGATCGCGGTCTGGGTGCCCTTCGCCTGGCGGGCGAAGTCGGCGAGCGAGCGCTGCACGATCGCGTACGGGGCGGTGTCGGGGTTGGCGACGCCGTACTCCCCGGGCCCCCAGTGGGACGGGTAGACCATCGGCGCGATGTAGTCGCTGACCTTGACCAGGGCCGCGATGTCCTGGGCGATCTCGGTGGGCCGGGTGGCGGCGATACCGAAGACCGAGACTCCGAGGTACTTGGCGTGCGGGCGGATCGCGGTCCGGGTGTCGGCGACGAACGAGGTGATGGACTGCTCCGGCGTGGCGGACCCGATGCCCGGGAAGCGCATCTTCGACAGCGGGCCGTCGGGGCGGCGCACGTAGTCGTAGAGGATGTCGTCGAAGCCGAGCTGAGCCGCTTCGACGGCGAGGTCCTGGTTGTACTTGCGGACCGTGGGGTCGGCGAAGTTGGTGAAGGCCAGCTTTCCGTAGTGGCCGCCGCCGGCGTAGGGCTGTCCCTCGGGAGTCAGTACGACCTGGTCGCGCTTGCCGGCCTTCCAGGCCGCCGTGGCGAGCTTGGGGTCGCGGAAGGCGACGATGCGGCCGATGACCTGGGCACCGGCGGCGTGGATCTCGGCGATCGCCTTGCGGGCGTCGTAGTAGCCCTTGGCCGCGCCTATCTGACGGGCCAGCGGCACCTGGGAGGCGTACCCGACCTCGCCGTCCTCGTCCTTGACGTCCAACTGCACGGCGTTGAGCTTGCCGCTGCGGACCAGGGCGAGGATGTTGCCGCGCAGGGTGTCGTTGCCCCAGCCGATGGCGGTGATGTGCGCGGCACGGATCATGGGACGCCGGCCCCGGGCGTTCACGGCCTTGGTGGTGGTGTTCCCGGCGCGGTCCGCGGCGGTGACGTTCACGACGGGTGTGCCCTTGGGCACCGTGATCTTGAAGGTCCCGCTCTTGTCGACGGGAACCTCCTTGCCGTCGACGGTCACCTTGGCGTCGGTGCCGGCCTTGCCGGTGATGGTCACGGAGCTGGCCGTGCTCTTGATCTCGGGGTCGGTCACCTTCAGGACGGGAGCGGTGGCGTCCACGGTGAAGTCCACGACCTCCCGGTACGAGAGGAGGGGGACACGGCTGTCGCCCTTCACCACCAGGGTGTGCTTGCCCTCGGCCAGACGCGGGAGAGCGAGCTTCAGACGGGCGCCGTCAGCTATGACGGGGACCACCGCGCCGTCGAGGGTGGCACGCACCTTCTCCGGACTGCCGGCAGCTCCGGCGTCGAGGTAGGCGCTGACCTGTGCGGCCTTGGGCCCGTTGAGGACGGCACCGTCGGCGAGACCCTGCACGCCCGGTCCCAGTGCGAGAAAGGTCCAGCCCACTCCGGCCAGTCCGAGCGCCCCGGCCGTCGCTATCAGGGCGCGTCGGCGGAACGGACGGGGACCGTAGGAGGAGGCGGAGTTGGATATGTATCTCATGGCCATCGTGGCGTCCTTCGTGCCGTGGTCGGGTGGTTCCTCCATTGATTGCCATACGGCGTGTCGTTCCTACCGTTCTGACGGTATTTCACACGAAAGGCCGTGTCCGGTCCCGGCGTGGTGACTGCGCCATCCAGGGGACTGTGCGGTACGGGGGCTCCCGCCGTCGGTAGGGATGGCGCGACACGTTCGCCTTGGAGGTCCCTCATGCGTCACCCGCTCGTCCCGCTCTGCGCCCTGGCAGGCGCCGCCCTGCTCGTCTCGGGCTGTTCCTCGGGATCGTCACCGACCGCCGCGGACCAGCAGGCGGCGGCCTCCGCGGCGGCCAACCAAGCCGCCGCGAAAGACCCGGCGGAGGTCGGCGCCGACGAGCTCGGCCAGGTGCCGGTGCTGATGTACCACCAGCTCACCGAGAAACCGGCCAGCGTCTACGACCGCACGCCGGCCGATTTCCGGGCCGAGCTGGAGCGCCTCGCCCGGGAGAAGTACGTGCCGGTCACCGCCCGGGACTTCCAGACGGGCCATATCGACATCCCGGCCGGAACACATCCGGTGGTCCTCACGTTCGACGACTCGACCAACAGCCAGGTGCGCCTCGGCCAGGACGGCAACCCGGCGCCGGACACGGCCATCGCGATCCTGGCGGAGACGGCGAAGAAGCACCCCGAGTTCAAGCCGGTGGCGACCTTCTTCGTCAACGCGGACGCCTTCTCGGCCACCGGTTCCGCCAGGGCGCTGACCTGGCTGAAGGATCACGGGCACGAGGTCGGCAACCACACCGACCGCCACCAGAACCTGCGCTCCCTGGACCAGGCGGGCGCCACGAAGGCCATCGCCGGCGGACAGCAGGCGATCGTGAAGGCCGCGCCCGGGATCCGGGTCACGTCCCTCGCCCTGCCCTTCGGGGCCATGCCCCAGGAGGCCGGCGTCGCCGCGCGGGGAACGGGCTACCGCTACGACGGGGTGTACCTCGTGGGGGCCAACCCGTCGGTCTCGCCGTTCGACAAGGCCTTCACACCCGCCGCGATCCCGCGGATCCGCTCGGCGGGTCCCAAGGACGCGGACGCCGAGTTCGGTTCGTCGCGGTGGCTGGACAAGCTCGCCGCCGGGAAGAACTGGTACGTCTCGGACGGGAACCCGAACACGGTCGCCTTCCCACGCGCCTCGCAGGACAAAGTGGCGCCGGCCTTCGCGAAGCAGGCCCTGCCGTACTAGGGCCTGTGTGATGTCGTGATCAATCGGCTGCTCGCAGGAGGTCCTCGAGCCAGAT
>NZ_FMDK01001254.1 GCF_900091995.1 Streptomyces sp. MnatMP-M17 | reverse complement strand
CAGCACGGACCCCACCCCGCCGGCGACCGCGGCGGTACGGCGGGCCTGCAACTCCCGCGACTTCGGCCCGGGAATGGCGGTGACGAGGCGGCGCTCCTGCGGGATGGCGGTCATGAGGGGCTCCTGGGGGTGTTTCGGGGTCTTTCTTCGCAGGCTAGGGGCGGGGGAGGGGTGCGGGCATGCGCCGTTCGGTAGTAGTGGGCGCGTGTCGTTGTCCGGGACGGACAGAGAGACAGGACGGAGAGGCGGAGGGCGGGGCTCATGCGGCCGGGGCGTGGCCGGGGCGGGGCCGGGGCGGGGTCAGGGCGTGGCCGAGGCGGGCAGGAGGCGGGCAGGAGGCCAACGCCCTTGTGTACGCGGGACGGTGGGCCAGCCGCCGAATGCGCGGCGGTGGCAATACATTGAGCGGGTACAGCAGGGCGGACGGCGGACTGCACAGGGGGCAGAGGTACGGATGGACACCGACGGCACGCACGACTCGCGGGGCACACACGCCGGCTCCGTGCCGCGCCCGGCAGGGCCGCCCCCCATGCCACCGACCACGCCGCCGCCCGTGCCGCCTCCGCCGTCCTCGGCGCCTTTCGAGACGGCTCCGCCGCCCGCGCCGCCCGGCCACGCTCCCGACGCCGGTCCGACACTGCGGGAGTGGCTGCACGTGCCTCGGACGGCGGACGCGCCGGGGACCTGGACCTATGGACACCGGCCGCGTCCTCCGGAGGAACCGGAGCGCACGCCGGTGCGGCAGCTAGTCAGCGGAGCGCTGATCTCGCTGCTCGCGGGGATGCTGCTCTGGTCACTGCTGTGGAACGGCTACCTCGGCGGATTCTGGCTCTGGCCGATGTATCTCCTCACGCCCGATGCCTGGTGGGCCGGTACACCGGAGGGCGCCATCGCCCAGAACATCTACAACGCGCTGGTCATCGGCGGCCTCCTCTTCGTTTTCGGGCGCCTCGGCCGCTGGCCCGAGCTGGTCCGGCGTCTGCTGGGCCGCAGCGGCGGGACCGAGCCCGTCACGGCCGCGCCCGCCCATCCCGAGCCCGAGGACGATCTCGCCGAGTGGCCCGAGCTGAGGGCGGCGGGACTGGGCGAGATCGCCGCGCGGCTCGCCTCCGAGGTACGCGAGGGGCGCATGAACGACGTCGACTACGCCCGGATCCGCCGCGCCTGGCACTCCGTACGGGCCGATCCCTCGCGGCTCACGGCGTTTTCCGAGGCCGTGCGCGGGAAGGGCGCGGGCGCCTGCGTCCATCCCTCGGGCAAGCGCGATCTGCCCGTACGCGCCGCCCGGCACGACCTGCTCGTACGGCAGGTCAGGATCGGTACGGTCCATGACGGCGAGCGGAATCCCTATCCACGGCGAGGGACCGGTCTCGCGCTCGATCCGGTGCTCCTCGGGACCTCGCTGCTGGCCGTCGGGCCGCCCGGGGCCGGCAAGACGCACGCGCTCGTCCGGCCCGTCGTCGAGTCGCTCGCGCTCCAGGCGCTCGCGGGCCAGGCCGCCGTCATCGTCGTCTGCGCCGCCGGCACCGAGCTCGGTCCCGCCAGCGCGTACGACGTCGTGGTCCGGCTCGGTGATCCGGAGTCGGTGTACGACCTCGATCTGTACGGAGGCACCACCGACCCGGACGAGGCCGCCGTCGTGCTCGCCGAGGGCCTCGTCGGCGATCTGACGGACACCGACAGCCGACGGGCCACCACCGCGCTCGCACAGATTCTCGGCCCGTTCCGCGCCGCGCACGGCCGACTGCCCGCCGT
>NZ_FMDK01000484.1 GCF_900091995.1 Streptomyces sp. MnatMP-M17 | reverse complement strand
CGCCCTCCGTCGGCTGCCTATAGGCGAGCTCGGCAGCCGACGGAGGGCCACCTCGGCCGCTCCGCACCCACCGACCGTGACCCCGCCGCTGTCGAGCCCCGGCAGCAGCGCGGAACGCGTCCTGCGCGCCGCGGGCCCCCCTTTTACCGCGATCCGCTTCGACCCCACACAAAGAGGCACACCGAGTGATTCAGCACCCAGCTCTGCAGAACATCGACCGCGCGGTCCCGATCACGGTCACCACCGACCGGACCCTCCGCGTCAAGGTCATCGACTCATGCGGTATGACCTGCACCTTCTGCCACAACGAAGGCACCCCCGTCAGCGTCGACAACCGTGCCCACGCCGCCGGCGTATCCGCCGACTCGGGCAGCTCCGGACGCGTATCGATCTACGTGGCCACCAACGGCGCGAACTTCCTCAGCGCACCCGTCTTCGCGGACGAGTCCTTCCGCCGCGCACTGGAACAGCTCCGGAACGCCCTGGGCTTCAACGAGGTACACCTGACCGGTGGCGAGCCGACCCTCCACCCCCGGCTCCCCGAGATCGTGGCCACGGCGAGAGAAGCCGGCTACGCGGTGAGCATCACCTCGAACGGCGAGAACGGGGCCCGGATACTGCCCAGTTGCGCGCTGTCCGGGCTCGGGCGCGTCAACTTCTCCGTCTTCGGAACCACTCCCGAAGAGCTGATGCAGGTGCAGCACGTGCGATTCCGGAACAAGGCCCTGGCCCAACGCAAGATCGCAGCACTGGACGAGTCGATCAGGCTCGCCACGGAACTCGGCGTGGACGCACGCGCGAACATCGTCCTGCCGCACCGGGACCATGTTCCGCGCGTTCACCGCCTGCTCGCCAAATACTCCCCTTCCCTGTCCGTCCGAATCCTCTCCTCGCTGGCAGACGGCGACGAGTCCCTCAACGCCATCGACATCCTCCTCGACGAACTCGGCGCCGAACTCGAAGAAGTCCGTCTCATCGCGGGCACCTCGGGCTTCCGCATGTCGTACCGGCTGCCCGACGGACGTCCGCTCATCGTCAAGCACATCCGGCCCGTCAGGCTGCCGACGACCTGCGCCGGCTGCCGCTTCAACAACAGCACCGACTGCGAGGAGGGCTACTACGGGGTGCGCTTGTACCGCGACACGACGGGCCGTTTTCACGTCGGGGTCTGCATACAGCGCATGGACCTGTGCCAGCCCGTGGAAGAGTTCCTAGCTGGCGACACCTGCGACGAGGTCCTCCGGTTACGCGAGAACGACCTCCGAGACCTGACCGCCTGAAGACCGACCAACAGGAGCAGCACAGCGATGGCCCAGCACGAGTACGAGGCGAAATTCCTCAGCATCGACGTCGACGCGGTACGCGGTCAACTCCGCACCGCCGGGGCACAACAAGCCTTCGACAAGACCCTGTTCACCCGCCTCATCTTCGAAAACGACGCGGTCCAGGGCGAACAGTGGCTGCGTCTCCGGGACGAGGGAGGCAAGAAGACCCTCACCCTGAAGCAGGTCAGCGACGCCACCACCATCAACGGCACCACCGAGATCGAAATCGAAGTCAACGACCTCGACAAGACAGCCGAACTCCTCACCGCCCTTGGGCTGCGCCAAGTCCGGTACCAGCAGAACTACCGGGAAGAGTGGCAGCTCGGCGACATCACCTACGACCTCGACACCTGGCCCGATCTCCCCACCTTCATCGAAATCGAAGGCCCCTCGGAAGAAGCGGTCCGCAAGGCCGTAGCCGCACTCGGCTTCGACTACGAACAGGCCCGCTATGGCAGCATCGACCTCATCTACAAGAGCGAACTGAACCGGGACATCCTCGCCGAGCCAACGCTGCTCTTCATGGAGTAACACCACGGGAGCGTTGCCAGACAGCTGCTCCCCGGATGGCTCCTGGCCGCCCGGCATGAGGGGCCTGCTCCGCGTCGGAAGTTCCTCGCGGGCCGCCTGCCTCATGCCGGGAAGTCGTGTGCCGGAAGTCTGATCAAGCGGACGTCGGCCGCCGCTCCACGAAGTAGGCGAGCGCCTAGGTGTATTGATCACGAGCGTTGTTGACACGTGCCGGTGCTTGATCATGGCGAAGACC
>NZ_FMDK01000959.1 GCF_900091995.1 Streptomyces sp. MnatMP-M17 | reverse complement strand
AGGTAGTTGGACCGAGCATGCACCCGCTCGTTGATCATTTGTCAGACAGGCCCTAGGCCGCTCGGGCAACCCACCTTGCCTACACGGAGAACGGCCTGGCTGATTAGCTCTCGCCCTTGCGTTCGCCCAGGGTTACTTGGACCTTGGACTCCTTGCCGTCGCGGATGTAGGTGAGGGTGACCTTGTCGCCGGGCTTGTGGGTCCAGATCTGGCCGATCAGGGTGGGGCCGCTGTCGATCGGGGTGTCGTTGAACTTGGTGATGACGTCGCCCGCCTTGAGGCCGGCCTTGGCGGCCGGGCCGTTCGGGGTGATGGCCGGGGTGCCGCCCTCGCCCTGGGGCGAGATGGTGGCGCCCTCGCCGCCCTCGGTCATCGTGACGGTGGCACCGATCAGCGGGTAGACCGGCTGGCCCGTCTCGATGAGCTGTTCGGCGACGTTTTTCGCCTGGTTGATCGGGATGGCGAAGCCGAGGCCGATGGAACCCGCCTGGGACTGGCCCAGGCCGCCGCTGCCCGCCGACTGGATGGCCGAGTTGATGCCGATGACCGCGCCGCGGGCGTCCAGCAGAGGGCCGCCGGAGTTGCCCGGGTTGATGGAGGCGTCGGTCTGGAGGGCGCTCATGTACGAGTTGCTGGCGCCGGAACCGTCACCCGAGGCGACCGGGCGGTTCTTGGCGCTGATGATGCCCGTGGTCACGGTGTTGGAGAGGCCGAAGGGAGCACCGATGGCGATCGTCGAGTCACCGACCGCGACCTGGTCGGAGTTGGCGAGCGGGAGCGGCGTCAGACCCGGGGGCGCCTTCTTGAGCTTCACCACCGCCACGTCGTAGCCCTCGGCCCGGCCGACGACCTCGGCGTCGTACTTGTCGCCGTTCGAGAACGTCGCGGTCAGGTCACCGCCGTTCGCCGCGGAGGCCACCACATGGTTGTTGGTGAGGATGTGGCCTTCCTTGTCGTAGACGAAGCCGGTGCCCGTACCGCCCTCGCCGTTGCCGCCCTGCGCCTCGATGGTGACCACGCTCGGGAGCGACTTCGCGGCCACCGCCGCGACCGTGCCGGACTCGCGCTTGACGTCCTTAGGAGCGTCCGCCGCGGCGACCGTCGTCGAACCGGCCCCGCCGTCGTCGTTGCGCTCCGAGGCCCAGTAGCCGACTCCGCCGCCGATACCGCCCGCGATCA
>NZ_FMDK01000483.1 GCF_900091995.1 Streptomyces sp. MnatMP-M17 | reverse complement strand
CGGGCCCGGTGGATCTCCCGCGTCAGCATGGCCGCCGTCCAGACGCCGCCGCCCGCCAGGGCCACCGCGAGCAGGGCCGACCACGGCCGGTGCGAGCCCAGGGCGTAGGCCTCCATCACTCCGCTCGGCGCGGGCGCGAAGACATGTCCGCGGACGGCCAGCCAGGCCGCCGCGGCGCTGAAGGTCATGGAGAGCGCGAAACTCAGCAGGACGGCCGCCACGACGCACTGCCACACCCACAGCGCCACCACGGGCTCGCGCTCCGGCCAGTCGGCACGCGCCAGCAGGCGCGGAGCGACGACGGCGGCCAGTGCGCCGAGAAGCAGCAGCGCCAGGGAGACCATCATGGTCATCAGAGTATGAGGACGGCACTGCTCCGCGGCAGGTCCTCGTCGGTCAAGTGAGCTAGGACACGTTTTGGCCGGTGCGGGCCCGGCCCGTACGGAGCCGGCCCTGGTACGGCCCGGTCATACGGTCAGCAGCATCGCCAGCATGGCTATGCCCATGGAGAGCCGGCAGGCCAGCGCCAGCTCGGTCCTGTCGCCCCAGCGGAGCCCGGCCGTGGCCGTGCCGGTGCCGATGACCATCGCCGTCCCGCCGGCCTCGGGCGCCGCTCCGGCGGGCAGCGGCAGCAGACGTCCGCCCGTCCGCAGCACATAACCGGCGTAGTAGATCAGCAGCGCGCCGGTGACCAGCGGTGCTCCGGCCGCCGTATGGGCGCCGTGCGCGCCACCGGGCGCGGCGGCCATGGCCCCGGCCATATAGACCATCGCGAGCATTCCCAGCAGATGGTGCGTCCCGTGCGCGCGATACGCCGGTATACGGGACCGTACGACCGTGTACAGCGCGGCGCCGCCGAACACCGCCGCGTACACCGTCCATACCCACCGTGGCGGTGGCAGGACTGCCGCGGGCACGGCCATGACGGCCGTCCCGAATCCCATCAGCGCTTCGCTCCCGGCCCATCTGCGCTGTTCGGCCACGCCGCTGCGCATCCGGAGCAGACAGTAACCTCCGGTCGCCACGCAGAGCGCGACAAGCAGCCAGCCGGCCGCCGCCGGTCCGTGCACCGCGCACCTCCCCCGTTGAACGGTGTCGGGAAGGTCATGCCCGGCGTCGCTCACACGCAGTCAGGCGCAGACGAGCGCAGAGGGACACAAAGGGAGCGCACCGGTGGTACACGAGCCGGCCCGGCGCCGCCGTTCCCGGCCTTCGCGCCGCCGTGCCCGCACTCACGCCCCCGTTCCTTCATTCGCATTTCGCTGGAAACGGAAAGCGTAAAGAAAATCGACTGACACACGGACGGAATTCCTGTAAGAATTCCCGGCGCCCATGGCCTTGTGGCCGGAGCGGCCCCCGACTACTTTGCACATGCGTGCCCTTGGAGGCCTGGCGGGCTGCCGCCGCCTTGCAAATCCCCCCATCTCCGAGGACTTTACGCATTTCTGGCAGATATCTAGTGGGAGGAAATCCTCCATGCATATGTCACGACGGTCGGTCATCGCGTCCGCGCTGGCCGCGTCCGCCGCGATCGGCGGCGTCGGCGCTGCCCAGCAGGCTGCCGCGGCAACCGAACCGAGGCGCCGCGCACAGCCGGGACCCGCCGCGAGTCCGCCCGGCGACGTGGTCGGCAAAATCACCGTGGGCTACCAGGGCTGGTTCGCCTGTAGCGGCGACGGCGCTCCCATCAATGGCTGGTGGCACTGGAGCCAGAACATGAGCCAGCCGCCCTCGCCCAGCAATACGACCATCAAGTCCTGGCCGGACATGCGGGAATACTCCCGTGGTTACCGCACGGCCTACGCGAACCTGAACGGCGGTCAGCCCGCGACGCTGTTCTCCTCCTGGGACCAGCAGACCGTCGACACCCACTTCCGCTGGATGCGGGAGAACAACTGCGACACCGCGGCGCTCCAGCGGTTCAACCCGTACAGCCCCGAGGGCCCCACCCGGGACGCCATGGCACAGAAGGTGCGCCAGTCCGCCGAGGCCAACGGCCGCAAGTTCTACATCATGTACGACGTCACCGGCTGGACGTCCATGCAGTCCCAGATCAAGGAGGACTGGACGACGAAGATGCGGGCGCACACCGCGTCCAGCGCCTATGCCCGGCAGAACGGCAAGCCCGTGGTGTGCATCTGGGGCTTCGGCTTCAACGACCCGGGCCGGCCCTTCGCGCCCGCGCCGTGCAAGGACGTGGTCGACTGGTTCAAGGCCCAAGGCTGCTATGTGATCGGCGGAGTGCCCACCCACTGGCGCAACAGCACCGACGACTCACGGCCCGGCTTCCAGGACGTGTACCGCTCGTTCAACATGATCTCGCCCTGGATGGTCGGACGGATCTCCAATGCCGCCGACACCGACCGGTTCTTCCGTGACGTCAACACACCGGACCAGGCCGAGTGCAACGCGCGCGGTATCGACTACCAGCCCTGTGTGCTGCCCGGAGACCTCCAGGAACGCCACCGCGCCCATGGGGACTTCATGTGGCGGCAGTTCTACAACATGGTCAGGCTCGGCGCGCAGGGCATCTACATCTCGATGTTCGACGAGTTCAACGAGGGCAACCAGATCGCCAAGACCGCGGAGAACGGCTCGCAGGTGCCGTCCGGTTCGGGCATCTGGGCGCTCGACGAGGACGGTACCTCCTGCTCGTCGGACTACTATCTGCGGCTGACCGGCGACGGTGGCCGGATGCTCAAGGGACAGATCGGACTGACGGCGACGAGGCCCACGCAGCCGAGGATCTGACGAGGTTACGCAGGGGATCACGCAGGGTGCGGGCCGCCGGGACACCTCCGGCGGTCCGCATCTCCGTCTCCACACCCGCGCCTCCGTTCCGCCGTCTCCACAAGGGAGGTCAGCCCGTCGGCAGATGCCGGGCCCGGCCCTCGCGCCCTCGCAGCCTCGGTGTGAACGTCGCGTGGAAGATGGTCGACGCGGCCCCGACCGCCGCCGCCTCCGCGCTGAGCACCGACGGTTCGACTTCGACACGGCGCAGCCTTCTGGCCGTCGGGAACTCATTGACCGTACGGGTGATCTCGTCCAGATAGAAACCGGCGACGTCCTCGGTGAAGAAGGGCCCGCCGAGCACGATCAGATCGATGTCCAGCAGATCGACCAGCCCCAGCGCGCCGCGACCCACCGCCTGTGCCACCTCCCGTACGGCCGCCGAGGCCGCCGGATCGCCCGCGGCGGCGGCCTCACCCACCGCCAGATACGCCGCGGTGCTCCCGGACGCGGTGCCTCCGGACGAGGCGCTCCACGACGCCGTCCGTACGGGCCGCATTCCGCGCCGTAAGGCCAGATCGGGCACCGACACCGGCGGATTGCACTCGGGCAGGATCTCCGGGCGGCCGTCCTTGTCCACACGGCCCAGCGCGATCGCGCAGAGCTGCCCGAACTCACCGGCGTTGGCGCTGATCCCGCGGTAGATGTCACCGTTGAGATAGAGCCCGGTGCCCACGCCCGTACCGAGATAGAGATACGCGAAGTCCCTGGCCCTGCGGTCGCGGCCGATCCATCGCTCGCCGGCGGCGGCAGCGGTGGAGTCCTTCTCCATCAGGACCGGGCACGGGAAGTGGTCCTTCAGCAGATACAGCAGAGGAAGATCGCCCCATGCCGACATCAGCGGCGGCCCGAGCACCGTGCCCGACGCGATGTCGACCGGTCCGGGCACCGCGACGCCGATACCGAGGAAACCGTCCTCCCGCACCGCTCCGCGCGCCTCCGTCAGCGTCTCGCGCCCCAGCGCGGCCACCCGCTCCACGAACTCCGCCGGATCGATGTCGGCGGTGACGGGCCTGGTACGGGTACAGACGATCGCGCCGTCGAGATCGATCACGACGGCGGTGAGCACCTCCGGATCGATATGGATCCCGAGCGCGTGCGCGGCCGTACCGCAGAGCCGTACCGGCGTACGCGGCTTGCCGGAGGTGGCGCGCCGCTGGGCGTCCTCGATCAGGATGCCCCGGTCCAGCAGCGAGCGCGCGATCCGGGAGACCGACTGCTGGGTGAGACCGGTGCGGTGCGCGATCTCGCCCCGGGTGATGGTGCCGGAGAGCCGTACCGTCTCGATGACCACGCACTCGTTGAACGAGCCCAGATCGATCTGGTTGACGCCGCTCCAGGACTGGTTGCGCGCCGTGGCGCCGATCGTCCGGTCGGTGCCGAGATGCCCGGCCACATTCTCGCGCAGCCAGCGCACCGCGTCGCACGGCCGGTCGGAGCGCGCCGTCGCGTACCGCTCCAACTCGGCGGCGAGATCGAGATAGACACGGCGTGAGGACTCGGGATGGGTGGTGCTGTCGAGCGCGACCATGGCCCGCAGAAAGGTGCGCCAGGTCGACCGTGCGGGAATCTGATGCCGCGTCACCTGATGAGACGTCACCTGCCCTTCGTACGAGGGCGATACGGGCACGGCGTCCGTGTCCCAGAGCGTGATCGCGTGCAGGCCCAGGTCCGGATGGCTGCGGCTCGCCTCGGCCAGATACTCGGACAGGCCGTGGTCCTCCGACCGGTCGCGCGCCGGTCCTGATCCCTCGGCTCCGCGCGCCTTCGCCGCCGTCAGCGCGGCCTCCAGCGCCCGGTCGAGACCGGCCAGCACCTCCGTACCGATCACCGTCCCGGCGGCGGCGGGCCGGGCGGCTCCTCGCCGGGTGCCCGCGAGCAGCACGGCGCGCGACGGGTCCACATAGAGGCCCATCAGCCAGACGGGAGCGCCGGGCAGCGGTGGTCTGGTCGGTACGGACGGCGCCCGCGCCTCGTCGGGGCCGAGCCGCCAGCGCCGCCGGA
>NZ_FMDK01001257.1 GCF_900091995.1 Streptomyces sp. MnatMP-M17 | reverse complement strand
ACGGTGAGCGCGGCGGCGGCCATGAGATGCCCGTGCCGCAGCCGCGCGGCGGCGGGCAGCCCGCGCAGCGTCGCGGAGAGAAACCCGGCGGCGAAGGCGTCCCCGGCCCCGACGGGCGCGACGACCTCGACACGGAGGGCGGGTACGGAGACGACGGTGTCGCGCCCATACGCCGACGCGGCGGGCACCGACGAACCGGGCACAGCGCCTGGTGCCGACGACTCAGGCCCCGGCCCCGGCTCAGGCTCCGGCTCCGGCTCCGGCTCGCGCGTGTAGACCGTCGCTCCCGCCGCGCCGCGTTTGATCACCAGCGTCCGTGGCTCGGGCAGCGCGGCGCGGATCGCCTCCGCGCCGTGCAGGTCCCAGGCCGCCGCGGCCTCGTCCTCGCCGACGAACACCACGTCGGCGCCGCGCGCGAGGTCCAGCAGCACCCGGACGCCGGACGGATCGCGCCACAGGTTCGGGCGGTGGTTGACGTCGAAGGAGACCAGCGGGCGCCCGGGTACGCGCGCGGTCAGCGCGCGCATCAGCGCCAGGCAGTCGTCCGAGAGCGCGGCGGTGATACCGGACAGATGCAGCAGCGTCCCGGACCACAGGTCCTCCGGCGCCATGTTCTCCGGCGACATCGCGGAGGCGGCGGAGCCCGCCCGGTAGTAGACGACCTCGTGCGCGTCGGTGGCGCGGTCCGTCGCCGTACGGAAGTAGACACCGGTGGGCCGGTCCGGGTCCCGGCGCACGCCCGAGGTGTCGACTCCGTAGGCGGCGACCGAGCGTACGAGATGGTCGCCGAAGCCGTCGGCGCCGACCCGGCTGATCCAGCGGACCCGGTGCCCGGCCGCCGCCAGCACGCAGGCGACATTGGATTCGGCGCCGCCGATCGTACGGTCGAAGGACGGTACGTCCGCGAGCGGGCCCGGGCGCGAGGGCAGGAAGGTGACCATGGACTCACCGAGACAGACGACCTCCGCGTGCACCTGCGGAAGGGTTCCGGTCACGCTGAGGCTCCTCGCCGCTCGGGATGTGATGAGGTCATTGACCCGCTGTCGCTCGGATGTTAGACAGCGGTAAGCGTTATACGCAATGGACGTTGCAGATATTGCAACGACACTGTCAAAACTACGGGAGGCACCCATGGCGGCGGGCACAGGCGTGGCGGGCACAGGCGTGGCGGGCACAGGCGTGGCGGGCACAGGCAGTGGCGGTGGCAGTGGCAGTGGCGGTACGGACCGGGCGCTCGGCGACGAGCGCGTCGACCACCGCTTCAAGGGCCTCCCGCCGGACGCCGAGGGCCTCACCGTCGCCGCGCTCGCCGCCCAGCGCCGCTCCCTCTTCACCGGCGGCTTCACCACGCCCGTACTCGCCCTCTCCGCCGAGTCGGTCGAGCACAATCTCGCCCTGCTGGAGTCCTACTCCGCGCGCCACGGCCTGGCGTTCGCGCCGCACGGCAAGACCTCCATGTCACCGCAGCTCTTCGCGCGCCAGCTCGACCACGGCGCCTGGGGCATCACCGCCGCCGTTCCGCACCAGGTGCGCGTCTACCGCGCGTTCGGCATCCGGCGGATCTTCCTCGCCAATGAGCTGGTCGACGCGGCGGCCCTGCGCTGGCTCGCCGCCGAGCTGGACCGGGATCCCGGCTTCCGGTTCCTCTGCTACGTCGACTCCGTACGCGGTGTCGAGCTGATGGACGAGGCGCTGCGGGCGGCGGGCGCCGTCCGGCCGGTGGAGGTCGTGGCCGAACTGGGCGCGGGCGAGGGCGCCCGTACCGGAGCCCGTACGGAGGCGGAGTGCGCGGCGGTGGCCGACGCGGTGGCGGCGGGGGCGA
>NZ_FMDK01000480.1 GCF_900091995.1 Streptomyces sp. MnatMP-M17 | reverse complement strand
GGCGCCCTCGGGCAGACTCACCTCGGCGAAGATCTCACCGTCCCGACGCCAGGCCGCCCGTAGACCCTGGAACACCGGGCCATAGGTGAAGCCGAGCTCCGCGAACCGCTCGTAGCAACCTTCCACATCCAATGACTCAGCACCTGCGGGCGGCCATACCGTGGCATCAAAGTCAGCGGGCACGGAGTGAGAACCGACGGCCAGCACACCGGTCGCGTGCTGTGTCCACAACGGCTCGTCGGCCGCGTCAGGACGGGAGTGGACCGTGACCGTACGCCGACCGGTGTCATCGGCGACACCGACGCGGACCTGCACCTGAACCGCGCCCTGCCCGGGCAGCGTGAGCGGCGCCGCGAGCGTCAGCTCCTCAACTCGGTCGCAGCCGACCTCGTCACCCGCCCGGAACGCCAGCTCCAACAGTGCTGTCCCCGGCAGCAGAACCCGGCCCATCACCACATGATCGGCAAGCCAAGGATGCGATCCCACCGACAGCCGGCCCGTGAAGACAGCTCCTTCGCCCTCGGCCAGTTCGACCGTCGCGCCCAGCAGCGGATGGCCCGCCGAGCCAAGGCCCGCCGCCCGCATATCGCCCGTACCGCCGAGCGGCCCGGCCGGCCAGAACCACTGGTGCTGGAAGGCGTACGTGGGCAACTCGACCCGTGCCGCACCGGTTCCGGCGAACACAGCGGCCCGCTCCATGGGCGCGCCCTGAACATGCAGTCGCGCCCAGGCGGCGACGGCGGCCAGCTCCTCCGGCCTGTCCTTGCGCAGAACAGGCACCATGACGGCGTCGTCCCCGGCCGACTCGCGTGCCAGTGCGGAGAGGACACCGTCCGTGCCCAGCTCCACAAACTTCCTTACGCCCGCGTCCTCCAAGCAGCGCACGCCGTCCGCGAACCGGACGGCTTCGCGGACATGCCGTACCCAGTACTCCGCCGAGCACAGCTCATCGGCCGACGCGAGAGCACCGGTCAGATTCGACACGACCGGGATTCGAGGCGCCTGGAAGGCCAACCCCTCCACAACCGCCCGGAACTCCTCCAGCATCGGATCCATCAGCGGCGAGTGGAAGGCATGCGAGACCCGAAGACGGCTCGACTTCCGCCCCAGCGCCTCCAGTTGGACCGCCACCTCCTGGACCGCGTCCTCCTCGCCGGAGATCACCACCGAGGACGGACCATTGACGGCCGCGATCGCGACACGGTCGGAGA